>JBKOXY010000046.1:0-2269 GCA_046725125.1 Pseudomonadota bacterium
TTGGCGCTCTTGCGCCGTCATCGCGGTAACGTTGCCCGGCGGCATGGCGTTCGAGCGCACCGCGTTGATCTCGATCAGATGCGCATGACGGCGGATGTTGTCGGGATCGTCGAGCACGACCCCTTTGGGCGGCGCGTGCACGCCCGGCCACACCGGCTCGTGGCGGTGGCACATGCTGCAGCGGATGAGGATCGCATTGTGTGCCGCCTTGATGTCGACCCGATCGGTGCGCGGAGCGATGTCCGCGGGTCCGGCGCCCGACAGCCATGCCACGGCCACCATCCCGGCGGCGGCCACGCCCCACGTCCACCACGGGCTGCCTTTGCCCTCGTGCCGGGAATTGAAGAAGTGGCGGATGACGGGACCGATCGCCAGCACGATCGCGACGATCAGCCAGTTGAAGCGGGTCGCGAACATCAGCGGGTAGTGATTGGCGATCATCAGGAAGACCACCGGCAGCGTGAGGTAGTTGTTATGGACCGAGCGCTGCTTGGCCTCTTCGCCCCACGCCGGATCGGGGGCTTTACCGGCGAGCAGCGCGGCGACGGTCTTCTTCTGGTTCGGGATGACGATGACGAAGACGTTCGCCACCATGATGGTGCCGATCAGCGCACCGATCTGGGTGAAGGCGCCGCGCCCGCTGAACACGTGAGTAAAGCCATAGGTGAGCGCGACGAGAAAGACGTAGCCCACCAACGCGAGCGCAACCTCGTGCCGGCCGAGCGCGGACCGGCACAGCGCCTCGTAGATGAGCCAGGCGAGCACGAGGCTTGTGAACGCGACGGCCGCGGCAGTCGGTGCGGTCAGATCGAGCACGGCTGTGTCGATGAGATAGAGTTCCGCGCCGAGATAGTAGACGATCACGAGCAGCGCGAAGCCGGAGAGCCAGGTGGTGTAGGCTTCCCACTTGAACCAGGTGAGCTCATCCGGCATGCGGGCGGGAGCGATGAGATACTTCACCATGTGGTAGAAGCCGCCGCCGTGGACCTGCCAGGCGTCGCCCTGGACGCCTTGCGGCAGGCCCGATCGCGGCTTGAGGCTGAGATCGAGATGGATGAAATAAAATGAACTGCCGATCCAAGCGATGCTAGCGACGACGTGCAGCCATCGGACGATGAGGCTCGACCACTCGGTGAGCACCGCAATCACGACGGCAAATCCCCTCTTTACCTTCGGCCAATTCTTCTCTCGGTCAAGCCGCGGCAGGATGACAGACGCGTGTTGAACGTTGCAAGAGCTGTGCCGACGAAATAGGCATGGGTATGGTGACGGAAGCGATGTGTGGGCTTGGCGGCAGCGAGCCGGGCGCGTTCGGCAAGCGAATCATGGAGCTCGCCGAGCGCCTCGCGCAATGGTCGGAGATCTCCGACGGATTGACCTGCACCTATCTTTCGCCCGCGCACCGCTCCGTCGCCGCGGAAATCCGCAACTGGATGCGCCAAGCGGGACTGATCACCGAGATCGACGCGGTCGCAAACGTCATCGGGCGTCACGCCGCGGCCGATCCGGGGGCGCGCACGCTGATCATGGCGTCGCACTACGACACGGTCCGCAACGCCGGCAAATACGACGGCCGGCTGGGCATCCTGACCGCGCTTGTGCTGGTCGAGCACCTCAAGCGGCTTGGCCGCAAGTTGCCGTTTCATCTCGACGTCATCGCATTCTCGGAAGAGGAGGGCGTGCGCTTCTCGTCGAGCTTTCTCGGCAGCCGCGCGGTGGCGGGACGGTTCGACGGCAAACTGCTCGAACGGCGCGACGCCGACGGCCACACCTTGGCGGCGGTCATGCGGGATGCGGGTCTCGATCCGGCGGAGATCCCCACGCTCGCGCGCGGCCGCGAGGAGCTGATGGGATATCTCGAGGTCCACATCGAGCAAGGCCCGGTTCTGCTCGAGGAGGGGCTGCCGGTCGGGATCGTGAGCGCCATTGCCGGCTCCGTTCGCTCGACGGTCACAATCACCGGAATGGCCGGCCATGCCGGGACCGTGCCGATGGCGCGGCGGCATGACGCGGCGGCGGCGGCGGCCGAGCTCGTGCTCTACGTCGAAAAGCGCTGCGCGCAGGCGCCCACGCTCGTCGGCACCGTGGGGCAGCTCGCCGTTCCCAACGGCGCGATCAACATCATTCCGGGCCGCTGCGAGCTCACACTCGATATCCGCGCCGGCGATGACGCGACGCGCGATGCCGCCGTGTCCGACGTCAGGGCGGAGATCGCCCGTATCGCGGCAAAACGCGGCGTCATCATCGAGAGCACGGAAGTGCAGCGAAC
>JBKOXY010000098.1:0-3975 GCA_046725125.1 Pseudomonadota bacterium
ATGTCATCTTCCATCCACGCGCTGGCGCGACCGGTCTCGACCAGCAGAAAGGACTCGGCGTGATCCTTGCCTTGCATGATGGTCATGCCGAGCTGGCCTTCATTGTTCATCTTGTTGACGAACAGCGCGGTGTTGGTGCCGGCCGTCACGGCGACGGTCTTGCCGCGCAAATCGTCGGCGCTCTTGATGCCGGTGTTGGTGCGCGTAATCCATTTGAATTGCGGCACGAAGAATGTGTAGGAAAAACCGACCTGCGCCTGTCGGCTGGTCATATTGGCCGTCGAGCCGCATTCGATGTCGACCGTGCCGTTGGCGACGAGGGGGAGGCGGGTGGCCGACGTCACCGGGTTGTACTTGACGCTCAGATTCGGCATGGCGAGTTTCACCTTCACCGCGTCCACGACGTGCTTGCACAGCTCGATCGAGAACCCGATCGGCTGCAACTTGTCGTCAAGGTATGACAACGGGATCGAGCTGTCGCGGTGACCGATGGTGATGGTGCCGGTCTCCTTCACCTTTTTCAGCGTGCCTTCCAGGCTTTGCGCCCTGACCGGTGTGGATACGCCGGCGAGCAAACCGGCCGTTACGATGATCCCGATTGCAGTCTTCATGACGCTCCTCCTCCACCGTTGGTCGCGCATGTTTTGCGACCAACGGCTCATTGGGTTCGGGCCGTCGCCGCGTCGATTGCCTCGCCGAGACGTTCCACGATCGTGTCGATGGCGCCAGCACCGATGATGAACGGCGGCGCAATCAAAATGTGATCGCCGCGCACCCCGTCCGCCGCGCCGCCCATGGGATAGACCATCAGCCCGCTCGCCATCGCTTCGCGCTTGACGCGTGCGTGCATCTTCAGTTTCGGGTCGAATGGTTCCTTGCTGCCGCGATCGGCGACGAGTTCGACCCCCTGGAACAGGCCGCGTCCGCGCACGTCGCCGACGAAGGGATGATTGCCGAACCGTTCCTTGAGCCGGCGCGCGAGGTGTGCCCCCTGCGAGCGTACGTTGGCCAGCAGGTTGTCGCGGCGTATCACCCGCTGGACCGCCAGGGCCGTGGCGCAGGCGAGCGGGTGACCCATATAGGTGTGACTGTGCTGGAACGCGCCCGAGCCCTCGGCGATGGTGTCGAAAATTTCGTCCTGCATCATGAGGGCACCGATCGGCGCGTAGCCGCCACCGAGGCCCTTCGCGAGCGCCATCAGATCCGGGCTCACCCCCTCCTGCTCGCAGGCATGCAGCGTGCCCGTGCGGCCCATGCCGCACATCACCTCGTCGAGAATGAGCAGCACGCCGTGGCGGTGGCAGATGTCGCGCACGCGCTGAAAATAACCCGGCACCGCGGGGACCGCGCCTAGGGTGGCGCCGACGACCGTCTCGGCGACAAAGGCGATGACGTTCGCACCGCCGAGCTCGTCAATCTTGAGTTCGAGCTCTTGCGCCAGCCGCTCGCCGTAGGCTTGCGGGCTCTCGTCCGCGCGGCGCTCGCGATATTCGTAAACCGGCGACACATGATGCGTTTCGATCAGAAGCGGAGCGAATTGCTTGCGCTGCCACTCTCGGCCCCCGATCGCGAGCGCACCGAGCGTGATGCCGTGATAGCTTTGGCGTCGCGCAATGATGTATCGCCGCTGCGGCTCGCCGCGTTCGGCGAAATATTGGCGCGCGAGTTTGAGCGCGGCCTCGATCGCCTCCGAGCCGCCGCTGACGAAAAAGACGCGGCCGATGCCCTGCGGGGCGTGAGCGACAAGATCGTCGGCCAATGCCTCCGCAACCTCCGTCGTGAAGAAGCTCGTATGCGCATATGCAAGCCTGTCGAGCTGCTCGCGCATCGCTGCCAACACATCCGGATGCGAATGACCGAGAGAGGACACCGCCGCGCCGCTCGAGGCGTCGATGTAGTCCTTGCCCGCGGCGTCGCGGATGGTGACGCCCTGGCCGCTCGCGGCAACGGGGTAGGAATGACCGGTCTGGCGGTGGAGGATATGAGTCATGAGCGCAACCGGTTGTTCTTGACCTGCCTGAAAACGCCGTCCAAATCGCTGAAAGTCCCTCAGCAATATCGAACAGCCAGTCTACAATAAATCCTCCACCCAAAGGGGCAAACGCGGCATGGCCTGGCGGATCGGGGTCGATATCGGCGGGACTTTCACGGACGTGGCGCTCGTCGACGATGCGAGCGGGCATATTGGCGTGGCCAAGGTGCCGACCACGCCCAGCGACCTCACCGAAGGGGTGCTCTGCGCCCTCGACATGGCGATGCGTCGTTACCAGGTGGTCCCCGCCGAAGTCGAGCTGCTGTCGCACGCGACGACCGTCGTGACCAACGCCATCCTCGAAGAAACCGGCGCGCGCGCGGCGCTGATCACGACGCGCGGTTTCCGCGACGTGCTGGAACTCCGCCGCTCGGCGCGCGCCGACCTTTATGACCTGTTCCAGGACGCGCCGGCCACTCTCATCCCGCGCCGCCGGCGCTTCGAGATTACGGAGCGCATCGGTGCCGACGGCGCCATCGTGACGCCGCTCGCCGAAAACGAGATCGATGGATTGGTCGCAGCGCTGGAGGCCGCACGGGTTGATGCCGTCGCGATCTCGCTTCTGTTCAGCTTCCTCAACCCGGAGCATGAGCAGCGGCTCGGCGCGCGGTTGCGGGCAGCGCTGCCGGATCTCCCGGTCTATTTGTCGTCGGAGGTGTTGCCCGAGATCAAGGAGTTCGAACGCACCAGCACGACCGCAGTCTGCGCCTATGCCGGGCCAATTCTTTCGTCCTATCTCCAGCGGCTGGACCACGTCACGCGCAGCCGCGCGCTGCCGCCGCTCTACTTGATGGGATCGAACGGCGGCATCCTCGAGGCGGCCGAGGCCATGGCCATGCCGGCGATGGCGGTGGAGTCGGGGCCCGCCGCGGGCGTGGTGGCGGCCGCGCTGGTGGCGCGCCAAACAGGTCGCCTCGACCTCCTCTCGTTCGACATGGGCGGCACCACCGCGAAGGCGAGCCTGATCCGCGGCGGCCACTATGAAACGACGCCAGACTACGAGGTCGGCGGCGGATCAAGTATGAGCCGCTGGATGAACGGAACCGGTCATCCGATTCGCGTGCCGGTGATCGATCTGGCCGAGGTATCCGCTGGAGGCGGATCGATTGCATGGGTGGACCGCGCCGGAGGCCTGCGCGTCGGCCCCAAGAGCGCCGGCGCCGATCCCGGGCCCGTGTGCTACGCCCGCGGCGGCATGGAGCCGACGGTCACGGACTGCAACCTCCTGCTCGGCTACCTGGACAAGGCATCCCTGCTCGATGGCGACCTCCCGATCGATCATGACGCGGCCGTGGCCGCCGTGCGCCAACGGCTCGCCGAGCCCCTTGCGGTCGATACGCGCACCGCAGCGGCGGCCGTCATCGATGTCGTCAATCATGCGATGGCGGAAGTCTTGAAGATCGTGTCGATTCAACGCGGCCATGATCCCCGTGATTTCGCGCTTGCCGCCTTCGGCGGGGCGGGACCGCTGCATGCCGCCGCGCTTGCAAGCGAGCTCGGCATTGCCGAGGTCATCTGCCCGCCGATCCCGGGCGCCTTTTCCGCGCTCGGGCTCGTCGGGACCGACTTGAAACGCGATTACGTGCGAACGTTGTACACAACGGCCGCCGCGGCCGATCCCAAAGCCTTGGAGGTTGCTTTCGTTGCCCTCGAGAAGAGAGGAATGGCCATGCTCGATCGGGCCGGCGTTGCGCCCGCCCGGCGGCGGTTCGAGCGCGCCGTCGATGCGCGCTATCCGCGGCAATCCCATGAACTCGTGATACCGGTTCCACCTCGCTCGGTTGACGCGGCCGCGCTGGCCAAGATCGCAGCCGCCTTCCACGATCGTCACTTGCACACCTATGGCCACGACAATCGCAGCGAGCCGGTACAGATCGTCAGCATTCGCGTCACCGCCATCGGCGCGACCGCGCCGCTCCTGATCCGCGATGCCGTGGCGCCGT
>JBKOXY010000463.1:0-2432 GCA_046725125.1 Pseudomonadota bacterium
GGCTGGCATTGAACTGCCCGCGGCCATAGTCGCCGCCATCAATCGCAAAACCGAGCAATACTACATTGCGGAGGAATATAAGTTTCGCGTCGAGCGCGAAAAACGAGAGTCGGAACGCAAGAAGATCGAGGCAGAAGGCATCCGCGATTTTCAACAGACCGTCAGCCAAGGCATCTCGGAGTCCTACCTGCGTTGGCGCGGCATCGAGGCGACGCTGCAGCTTTCGCAATCCACGAATGCGAAAGTCGTCGTCATCGGCAGCGGCAAAGACGGCTTACCGATCATCCTTGGCAATGTGGATGCACCGGCGCCGCTGGCGGGGAGCACGCCGCCGAGCGGGACCGACACGATGAACAAGGAAAGCACCACGGCTGCCGGTCCGGCGGTGCCGTTGGAGAAAACACCCGCTGCCGGATTGGCAACGCCGACCGAAAAGATAGCGCCTGCCAGGTCGAGTACTCCGTCTACCAGTTCGGGTACTCCGCCTGCCAGTTCGGGTAGTCCGTCTGGCGCTACTCCCGACGGATCGAGCTCGTTTTGGCCGCTCACTCTCTCCGATATCGAGACTTATCTTTACCGGCTCATACGTCCAGAGCCCGAGCCGGAGCCGAAAGCGGAGCCTCGCTCAAGGCAGCCGTCCGAGAGACCGCTCGCAGCGCAGCCGCGGTAGCGTCGGCCCTGCGAGCGGCATGCCTGAGATCGCACGGCGGCGGTCTCGACCCTTCATCCTCGATGGCTCGGCGACGGGTAAAAAAACTCCCGACGCAGTATTAGGCGCCAAGCACGAGCGGAGAGGGAAAGCTCCAATCTAAAGCGTCGCAGCGGCAACTCAGGTGCCGCGACCCCACAGCCCGCAATAGCGCCGGGCCACGAATTGCAGGCCGTTCTCATAGCCCGGCCAATTCGCGTATTTCGGCAGCTTGAAGTCCTTCTCGGCCGGCTCCCAGCATTTGCCGTCTTGCCCCATCTTCTTCATCTCGGCGGAGGCCTCCTGCATCAGCGTGAGGATATCCTGCGCATCCTTCTTGGTGCCGAGTCGACCACCCGGCTGGCCGGGATGTCCGGGGATCAGCTTCTCCCAGTCCAACGCGAGGACCTTCTTGATGAACTCCTCCGTTTCGAGCGGATAGATGTCGATGAAGCCGCGCCCGAGAAACGATCCGACTGGTATCGTGTCGACAACGAAGACGATCTTCTCCTTCGGCAACCGCATCACCAAGTTCGAGTCGGAATGATTGAGGCCGAAATATTTCAGCTCGAGCGTAGTGCCACCGAGCTTGATCGTGCGGCCGGCGTCGCTGACCACCTGATCGGGGAGCGGCGTGTTCGGATCCTTGAGCACGGCGAGGCGCTCCTTGGCCCGACGATGGGCGACGATGGTGGCGCCGGCGTCCTTGAACGGCTTGCCGCCGGCGATGTGATCATAGTGGTGGTGGCTATAGATCAGGAACTTGATCGGCTTGTCGGTCACCTTCTTGATCTCGGCGATGTAGTCTTGGCCGCCGGTCGGCCGGCCGTAGGCGATCGGATCGGTCGCGATCACGCCGTCCTTGGTGACGATAAACATCGATTGATGGTTGCCGTTGCGGAATATGTAGACGTTGTCGGTGCCGTCGACCTTGGTGGTCTCGATTTGCGGCCGTTGTGCCTGCTGCGCCAGCCCCGTTGTTGCGAACCCGACGACGCTCAACGCGACCGCCATGGCTGCGAGACGAATCTGCGACACGGTTCCTCCCTTTGCTTCTCGGGCCGCGTCGCCCGTTTCCGCGGCGCCGCCCTGCGGCGAGTTATAATAGAGGCCGGGACGAGATACCACGCGTCTCGCCCCGGAAGTCGGTGAACCACGCCGGTGACAGCGCTGATCCCCAGTCGGAAATCATTGCCGGTGGATTGCAAGGTACTGAAGGCTTAGGTGGGGCTCTCACCGAAGGCCGGGGAGGAAGGCCAGCGCCACCAAGTGTGCGGCGATACAAAATCGCAATTCGACGACCCGACCATTGCGCACGACAGCTTTGCGCTCGGCAAAACTAATTTGCACGTCGTGATGGTCAAGGAAGGTTTGGTCGAGTGGGTACACGGCCTTGTATACAGCCTCCTTGGCGACGAAAAGCAGTCGCCCATGATAAGGGTCATCACCCAGTCTCAGCCGCTCTTGCGGCGTTGCGACCAAGTCCAGCAATTCAGACGGCAATGATTCGGCCGGCTCGACGTCTATCCCTATGGCGCCTACATCGCGACCCATCCCGATGGCTGCAACCGCAACCCGAGAATCGTGGGCGAGCGAGCCGACAACGCCTGCGGGCCAGGCTGGCGCTCCCCCGGACGTTCTCGGTAGCGCGCATTCGGGTTGTCCCAATCGCTTCAGGAGTTGACGCGCCACGATACGAGCCGCGCCACTCGCACGCCGCACCTTGACGACACTCGAGGCGAAG
>JBKOXY010000082.1:0-5294 GCA_046725125.1 Pseudomonadota bacterium
GGTCAGCTCCGCCGGCGGCCCGGCGCACCTGGCGTTCCTCGTTCTCGTGGTCGTCAACCTGGTGAGCGGCTTCCACGCGCTCGGCACCTTGCTCGCGGTCGGCATCATGATGCTGCCGGCGGCGATCGGCCGCTTCTGGGCCCGTGACACCACGCTGATGATCCTGATCGCCACCGCGAGCGGCGTGGTCGCGGGCTATGCCGGCTTGCTCCTCTCCTTCCACTCCGGGGTCGCGTCCGGCCCTGGGATTATTCTGGTCGCCGGCGCGCTCTATTTGACCTCGTTGCTGTTCGGCCGCGTCGGCGGCCTGGTGCGACAGGCCTTCCCCGGCCGCCACCTCGAAGCATGAGGCCCAAACCGCAAAGGAAGATGCCATGCTGACCCGACGCCAGGCGCTTGCCGCGACCGCGCTCGCCGCGGTCTTTGTTGCCGCTTCCGCGCGCGCGCAGGACCGACTCAACGTCATCGCCAGCTTCTCGATCCTGGGCGACTTGGTGAAGAACGTCGGCGGCGACCGGGTCGAGGTCGGGACCTTGGTCGGGCCCAACGGCAATGCCCATGTCTATGCGCCTTCGCCCGGCGACGCCAAGAAGGTTGCCGATGCCAAGCTCGTGTTCGTCAACGGGCTGGGCTTCGAGGGCTGGCTCGAGCGGCTTGTCAAGGCATCCGGCACCAAGGCACCGATCGTAGTCGCGACCAAAGGCATCAAGCCGCTCGAGCGCGCCGGCGGCCACGACCATGATCACGATCACGACCACGGACGGGCGGACCCGCACGCCTGGCAGTCGGTCGCCAACGCGAAAATCTACGTCGCCAATATCCGCGATGCGCTCATCGCCGCGGACCCCGCCGGCAAGGACGCCTACCTCGCCAATGCCGCCGCCTACCTCGCCAAGCTCGACGCGCTCGAGCGCGAGGTGCGCGAGGTGATCGCCAAAATTCCCGCCGATCGCCGCCGCGTCATCACCAGCCACAGCGCCTTCGGCTATTTCCAGGATGCTTACGGCGTGAGCTTCACCGCGCCGCAGGGGGTGTCGACCGAAGCCGAGGCGTCGGCCAAGGATGTTGCCGCCATCATCACGCAGATCAAGAAGCAGAAGGTGGCGGCGGTGTTCCTGGAAAACGTGACCGACCCGCGCCTGGTCGAGCAGATCGCGCGCGAAACCGGCGCCAAGGTCGGCGGCACGCTCTATTCCGACGCGCTCACCGACGACAAAGGCGACGCCACCACTTATACCGACCTCATCCGCCACAACCTGCGGCAGCTCGTGGCGGCGCTGGTGAGCTGAGCAATCAGTAGAGGATGTAGGGCGAGCAACAGCGCTTCGCCGTTGCTCAGCCTATCTTTGACGGCGCATAGCCCTTGGGCGCCTCGTGCATGATTGCGAGCATGTGCCCATCGGGGTCGGTGAAGAACGCCATCCAGAGATCGTGGTCATCCATCTTCGCGATCAAATGAGGCTTATACTTGAAAGAGACGCCGCGCTCGGTCAGCTCATCGACGGCGAGCGCGATGTCCGCGCAGCGAAAATAAATGCAACCCTGCGGCTTGAAGCCTTCCTTCGATTTCTCCAGTAGGAGCCGGACTCCGGCACAATCGAAGAATGTCAAGTCGCCAAAGCGATATAGCTTCGGCAAGCCAAGCACATCTTTATAGAACGCCTCGGACCGGTCGACGTCAGTCACCGGCAGGGCGATTTGCCCGATATGGCTGAGATTGAGCAGCATGTGGTCACTCTGCGTTGGGGTGACGCTGGCGCACCGGCGGATGCCGCGGCACGATAGCATCCGCCGACGGATGCATATATACGAGGGCCAAACGGAGTTGCGCGATGTCCGACAAGGTCCCCGTCACCGTGCTCACCGGCTATCTCGGCGCCGGCAAGACCACGCTGCTCAACCGTATCCTGTCGGAGCCGCACGGGCAGAAGTACGCCGTCATCGTCAACGAATTCGGTGAGATCGGCATCGACAACGACCTCGTCGTCGGCGCCGACGAGGAAGTGTTCGAGATGAACAACGGCTGCGTCTGCTGCACCGTGCGCGGCGACCTCGTGCGCATCATCGATGGGCTGATGCGCAGGAAGGGCAAGTTCGACGCCATCATCGTCGAGACCACGGGGCTCGCGGATCCCGCGCCGGTGGCGCAGACGTTCTTCATGGACGACAATGTCGGCCGCAAGGCCAAGCTCGACGCGGTGGTCACGGTCGCCGACGCCAAATGGCTGCAGCACCGCCTCAAGGACGCGCCGGAGGCGAAGAACCAGATCGCGTTCGCCGACGTCATCCTGCTCAACAAGACCGACCTGGTCGCGCCCGACGAGCTCAGCGAAGTGGAGGCGCGCATCCGCGGCATCAACCCCTACGCCAGGCTGCACAAGACCGAGCGCTGCAGGATTGCGCTGCCGGAGGTGCTGGGGCGCAACGCCTTCGATCTCGACCGCATCATGGAGATCGAGCCGGAATTCCTCGGCGACGGCGGTCACCATCATCACGATCACGATCATGACCACGACCACGGCCATGATCACGGCCACGACCACCATCACGACGGCGGCTTGAAGCACTATCATGACGAAGAGATGCAATCCGTCTCGCTCAAGACCGACCAGCCGCTCAACCCGGACAAGTTCTTCCCCTGGGTGCAGGACCTCGTGCAGACCGAGGGGCCGAGCATTCTGCGCTGCAAGGGAATCCTGTCGTTCAAGGACGACGACGCGCGCTTCGTGTTCCAGGGCGTGCACATGATTCTCGACGGCGACCACCAGCGCCCGTGGCAGCCGGGTGAGAAGCGCGAAAGCCGCATCATCTTCATCGGCCGCAAGCTGCCCGAGGACAAGATCAGGGAAGGCTTCGCCGGCTGCGTGGCGTGATGGCTGGATCGCCCGGCCGAGCCGGGCGATGACACCGAGACTATGACCGACCCCCGCGCCAACATCCCGTCGGTCGCCGAGCGCACGCGGCCGGTCAAGGCCGGCGCGCCGGTGGTGGCCGCGCATTTTCTGGGACAGACCGCGGTCTTCGTGCTGGGCGAGGGGGCGCTCGTGTTAGCACCGCGCGCGGGCGAGGCACGCAGCGTCCCGGCCCACGGCGGCGCTATCCTTTCGACTGCCGCCGATGCCGACCGCATCGTGACCGGCGGCGACGACGGCAAGGTGGTGGCGATCAACGCGGAGGGAGACAGCACCACCGTTGCCACCGATGCCAAGCAGCGTTGGATCGATCACGTGGCGGTCGGCCCCGTCGGCGCGCTCGCGTGGTCGGCGGGCAGAGAGGCCTTCGTGCGCACTGGCAAGGGCTCGGAGCGCACCATCGAGGTGCCCTCGACCGTCGGCGGCCTTGCCTTCGCGCCGAAAGGCCTGCGCCTCGCCATCGCCCACTACAACGGCCTCACGCTCTGGTTTGCGAATGCGCAGAGCGAGCCGGAACGCCTGCAATGGAAGGGCTCCCACCTCGACGTGGTGGTGAGCCCCGACGGGCGCTTCGTCATCACGTCCATGCAGGAGCCGACGTTGCACGGCTGGCGGCTCGCCGACCGCAAGGACATGCGCATGTCGGGCTATGGCGCGCGCGTGCGCGCGCTCGACTGGAGCGCCGGCGGCAAGTGGCTCGCGACCTCGGGCTCGACCCAGCTCATCCTGTGGCCGTTCCAGGGCAAGGATGGTCCCATGGGCAAGACGCCGCGCATCCTGGCGCCGGCGGAGATGCAGGTCGAGGTCGTCGCCTGCCACCCGAAGCAGGAGGCGGTCGCGGTCGGCTATGCCGACGGCCTCGTTCTGCTGGTGCGGATCGAGGACGGCGCCGAGGTCTTGGCGCGCAAGGGAGCCGGCGCGCCGATCACCGCGCTCGCCTGGAACGCGACGGGCACGGCGCTCGCCGTCGCCGCGGAGGACGGCGAGGCGGGCGTCATCGATCTCGGATGACCGCGCTGTCGGAGGCTGAAGCGGCTATTTCTTCTGCGGCGCGGTGCCCGCGCCCTTCGGCGCCGGGCGCGCACCCTGGGAGCCGAGCGCATTGTCGGGGAGCCGGTTCCAGACCTGGGTGCGGCCGAACAGCGAAATGCCGAGGTAGCCGCGCACTTCGAGCTTGTTGCCGTCGGGACTGAGGCGCATCAGCGCGCGATAGACCGAGCCGTCGCGCGGATCCATGATCGTCCCGTTCTCATAGGAATATCCGTTGCGTCGCATCCCCTTGATCAGCGCCAGGCCCAGCACCGGCGCGCCCTTCTCCGCGCCTTCGCACCGGTCGCAGACCCAATTCTCGTCTTCGCCAGGCTTGAAGAAGATTTTGACGAGATTGCCCACGTAGACCCCGTTGCGCTCGGTGATCTTGAACCAGCTCTCGGGCCTGCCGGTGTTATCGTCGACTTGCTCCCATAGGCCTGCGGCCGTCGGCTCGGCGGCGCGAACGGGAAAGCCCGCGGCGCCCATAAGGACGACGGCAGCTATGATCATCGATTTTTGCAATGACGCTCCCATCACAACGCTCCCCATCACACCACCTGCGATCTGTTTGTGCCTGCGATTTTTTGACCCGATCAACCGCATCGGGGTTGGTCGATGGCATGGCGCGAGACTGTGGTGATTTCGCGGAAATTCAACGCGGGTGGGAACCCACCGCCGCCGCGCGCGGGCGGGTCGAGGGGAGCGGATTTCGATCGACTCCGCCTCGATCCCTCGTCGTCGTTGTGGGTCGCGAGCGCAGCGTCCGGAAATGACCGCGGATGGAGACGTGCCTAGTTCACCAGCACGTTGCTGAACTGCCAGGGGTCGCTGGTGTCGAGGGCCTCCGGAAACAGCTCGCTGCGGCCGACGAGCGGCGTCCAGTCGGTGTAGCAGCCGATCACCGGACCGAGATAAGGCCGCTGCAGATCGAGGCAGCGACGGAAATCCATTTCATCGACCTCGATGATGCCGCGCTCGGGATTCTCCAGCATCCACACGATGCCGGCGAGCACGGCCGAGGTCACCTGCAGGCCGGTCGCGTTCTGGTAGGGCGCGAGCCGCCGCGTTTCCTCGATCGAGAGCTGCGACCCGTACCAGTAGGCGTTCTTGGCATGGCCGTAGAGCAGCACGCCCAGCTCGTCGATGCCGTCGACGATGTCGTCCTCGGACAGGATGTGCCAGGTCTGCTGCGGCTTCCACTGCGCGCCGGCCAATTCGTGCAGCGACAGCACCGCGTCGTCGCAGGGGTGATAGGCGTAGTGGCAGGTCGGCCGGTAGACCACCTTGCCGTTCTCCCGCAGCGTGAAGTAGTCGGCGATCGAGATCGACTCGTTGTGGGTGATCATAAAG
>JBKOXY010000235.1:0-4870 GCA_046725125.1 Pseudomonadota bacterium
ACTGAGCGCCCGAGCGATGCGCGGCTTGCGTCGTTGCTGCGCTGTGGCGTCGTCAGGCGCGCATGGGAGCGCGTGCGCCGCGAGTGCGCACGCCGCAGATGAGTTCAGCCATCTGCACGCTGCGCCGCAAATTTGCGCCATTGGCACGAGCGTGATTGCGTCTATTGGCACCGCACCGCAACACGATTGAAATTATGCGACTATTTGCCACCTACCATTCGGCACACTCTCGCTTCACGTTTTGAGATGCGACGGCTTCCACGATGACGGCGTGGAAGGACGAAAAACATTCCAGAGCCACGGCCGCGGCACAAAACAACAAGCGTCCGCGCGTGTTGGGGGCGAACAGGTGACGTACCAGTGGGAGGACTGCGACCGCGCGTTCGTCGCGCAGCGCTACGATCGTATTGCCAGCCTGATCGGCGTATTCGACCGATTGTTCTTTCTCCCGCCGCATCTGCGCAGACGCGCGGCCGCTCGGCTGAACTTGAAGCCGGGCGACCGCGTGCTTGAAATCGGATGTGGCACCGGCCGCAATTTTCCCTTTCTGCGCGAGGCGGTCGGGCGCAGCGGCAAAGTCTACGGCGTCGATCTGTCGACGGGCATGCTGCGCCGCGCGCGGGCGCTGTGCCGGCGCGAGCAATGGGCGAACGTCGAGCTGACCCAGTGCGACGCCATCGAATACATCCCCCGTGAGCCGCTCGACGGCATCTTATTCGGCCTTTGCTACAACACCATGCCGCACCACCTCGCGGTGTTGCAGCACGCATGGAAGCAGCTGCGTCCGGGCGGACGCGTCGTCATCATGGACGGCAAGCTTCCGTCCGGCCTCGGCGGCAAGCTGGTTCTGCCCTTCGGCCTCTGGCTGATGAAGCGCACCATGCTCGGCAACCCCTTCATCAAGCCGTGGCACGATCTCGCCGCAATCGCCGACGGGTTCGCGATGGAGGAGTTCCTGTTTGGCTCCTGGTACGTGTGCTGGGGAACGAAATCCGCCCGGGAGCAGATGCACGAGGTCCCCTGCGCGGCCGAACAGCTGATCGCAGCGGAATGACGATGCCCGCCTGATCGCGTTCCCCGCGCCGGCCATCTCCCATCAAGCCAGCCTCATCGACGCCGCTCGTGCGCCGCACGCCTTCGCAAACCCAAGTCTTCGCAGTCCGCGCGAACTTGACTGCATCGCGCGAATGGATCGAAGATGTGGCGCAGACAACTTGGGGTGCGCGTTGCGCTGCACCACAACGGGAAAGGCGAGGCGAAAACCGGTATGAAACGCGTCGTCGCGTCGCTCTGCATCTGCTGGGCCGCCTTTTGCGGAACCCAATCCAACACCGCTCCGCTCGTCTTCGGCATGACTCCCCAGGAGGCTTCGATCGCGCTCGGCGTGCCGCTCGTCTATCATTCCGGCGGGCCCGGCTCGGAGATCTATCTCGCCTATGGATCGCCGGGCATTCCCGGTTTCTATCCGGTCGACTCCGCCCTGGCGCTGCAGTTCCGCAAAGGGCAGCTCACCGGATGGAAAAAGGATTGGCGCTTGCGCCGCCCGTGGCCGTTCTAAAGATCGCATGCCGGCACGGCCGATTGCCCTCTCCATCCTCGATCTGTCGCCGGTGGCCGCCGGTTCCTCCGGCGCCGTTTCGCTGCGCAATTCGCTCGACCTCGCGCGGCTCGCCGACGGTCTCGGCTTCACCCGTTATTGGGTCGCCGAGCATCACAACCTGCCTTCGATTGCGAGCTCCGCGCCCGACATCATGATCGGGCAGATCGCGGCGGCGACCGCGCGCATCCGCGTGGGCTCCGGCGGCGTCATGCTGCCCAACCACGCCCCGCTGATGGTTGCCGAACGCTTCAAGGTGCTCGAGGCGCTGTTTCCCGGGCGCATCGATCTCGGAATTGGCCGCGCCCCCGGCACCGATCCCGTCACCTCCTACGCGTTGCGGCGGCGGCAGGATGCCGGCGGCGACGACGATTTCCTGGAGCGGTTCCAGGAGCTGCTTTTGTTCGAGAGCAACGCCTTTCCGGAAGGCCATCCGTTCCGCTCCGTGCGCGCCATGCCGCAAGACGTGGCGCTGCCGCCGATCTGGCTGCTCGGATCGAGCGGCTACAGCGCGCAGCTCGCCGCCATGGTGGGCGCCGGGTTTTCCTTCGCGCATCACTTCGCCGATCACGACGCGGTCGCCGCGATGCTGAGCTATCGCGATCGGTTCAAGCCATCGCCGGCGCGGGCGACGCCCTACGCCATTCTGGCCTGCGCCGCGGTCTGCGCCGACAGCGACGCCGAAGCCGAACGGCTCGCCGCCACCATCGATCTCAACTTCGTGCGGCGCAGCCGCGGCGAGTATCTGCCGCTGGCGAGCCCGCAGGAGGCCGCCGCCTATCCTTATTCGCCGGCCGAGCGCGGCCTGATCGCGCGTAATCGTGCCCGCCTGTTCGTCGGCGCGAAGCCGACGGTGCTGGAGCGGCTGCGCGAGATGATCGCCGCCACCAAGGCCGACGAAGTGATGGTCACGACCATGATCTACGACCACGCCGCGCGCCGGCATTCCTACGAATTGCTCGCCGAGGCGTTCGGGCTGCGCGCTTTGAAGGACAATGAAGTTCCGGCAGCCGCTGGTCCACTCTGACGGGCCGCGCGCGTATCCCGCGGTGGCAGTTGCTTTGCGGCGGCAAAAGCGTGAAATTTCGCGCTGCAACGCCGGGACACGTCATTGCGCCCGGCCGGCAGCATTCACAGGAGGTCGTCTTGGGTAAGCAGTTCTCGCTCACGTCAGCCGACAAGTTTCAGTTGGGCGCCTATCGTGCCGATCCGTCCGGCCCCGCCAAAGGCGGCATTGTGGTCATCCAGGAAATCTTCGGCGTCAATCATCACATCCGGGCGGTCTGCGACCGGCTCGCGGGCGAAGGCTACGCCGCGCTGGCGCCGGCGTTGTTCGACCGTCAGGAAAAGAACTTCGAATCCGGCTATACGCCCGACGAGATCGCCAATGCGCGCAAATTCGTCGCCAATCCCGATTGGGGCGCCATGCTGCGCGACACCCAAGCCGCGATCGACGAGCTCAAGAAGGAAGGACCTGTCGCCATCATGGGCTTCTGCATGGGCGGCACGATCGCCTTCCTCGCCGCCTGCAAGCTCAACGGCCTCTCCGCTGCCGTCTGCTATTACGGCGGGCAGATCGCCAAGAATGCCGACGAGAAGCCGAAGGTGCCGACACAAATGCATTTCGGCGACAAGGATGCCTCGATCCCGATGAGCGACGTCGAGATCATCAAGCAGAAACGCGGCGGCGACAGCGAGATTTACGTCTACCCCGACGCGCAGCACGGCTTCCATTGCGACGAGCGCGGGAGCTTCCACGGCGCGAGCGCCAAGACCGCCTGGGCGCGCGCCATGGATTTTCTCAAGAAGCACTTGAAAAAGTGATACGCAATCTGGCTGGATTGGCTCGTCATCACTTGCGTCGTCCCCGCGCATAGCGCGTCGAAGACGCGCGTAAACGCGCTTATGCTAGGGACCCATATTCCAGAGACGGTGGTTATGGGTCCCCGCAACGGGGTCCCCGCGACGCCAGCGTCGCGGGGTGCCCCTCGCGGGGACGACGGCGGGATGTTCAAGCTTGCGCCGTGACGACGCCGATCGGGCAGCTCACGCCGGTGCCGCCGAGGCCGCAATAGCCCATGGGGTTCTTCGCCAGATATTGCTGGTGATAGTCCTCGGCAAAATAGAATGCAGGCGCGTCGAGGATTTCGGTGGTGATCGCATCGAACCGCCGCGCCTTGAGCTCCTTGTCGTACATCGCTTTCGACGCTTCCGCGGCGCTACGCTGCTCGGGCGTGAACGTGTAGATGCCGGAACGGTACTGCGTGCCCGCGTCGTTGCCCTGACGCATGCCCTGGGTCGGGTCGTGGTTCTCCCAGAACGTTTTGAGCAGCCGCTCATAGGAAATCGTCTTCGGGTCGTAGACCACGAGCACCACCTCGTTGTGGCCGGTGCGGCCGGTGCAAACCTCCTCGTAGGTCGGGTTGGGCGTATAGCCGGCGGCATAGCCGACGGCGGTGATGTGAATGCCCGCGCCCAATTCCCAAAACTTGCGCTCGGCGCCCCAGAAACAGCCCATGCCGAACATTGCTTTCTCGAAGCCCGCCGGATAGGGCCCCTTGAGCGGCCGGTGAAGGACGAAATGCTCCCGCGCGGTCGGGATCGGCGTCGGGCGGCCGGGCAGCGCCTCGGCGGCTGACGGCATTTCAAGCTTTTTCTTGAACATGAACATGGCGGCGTCTCCCGTGGTCGTGACCTCAATATAGGCGCGGCAGCGGCGATGCGCATCTCTCTTGCGCTCCCGTTTGCGCATCACGTCTCATGACGTTGACGCGGCGCGCCGTTCGCGCGCGCGAGCGGCGCCGATGCCCGCCTGCAAACCCCTGTGCTTGGCACGCGTGCGAGTGCCGCACCCTTGGCAAGGACGGCAATGCCGACGAGAGAGGAACCATCGGGCGGCAGCGTCAATGCCCCGCTTCGTTGTTTCAATCCCGCGCGTATCCGATCAACGGCTTTTTCTTTCGCCCGAGCAGGATGAGAATCGCGCCGATGATGGCGAGCACCAGCGAGACCGGCTGATCGAGAAAGTAGGGCTGGATCACGTCCTGCCACACCCGCGTCCCCATCCGGCGCTCGACCTCCGGCTGCAGCGCCGTGAGCGAGTCTTGGTGGATGTTCGACCAGGTGGAGCCCACGCTGCTGATATACACGGTCTGGTCGGCGATCGACTTGGTGCCGTCATGGACCAAGAAGATAAAGCCCAGGGCGAGCGACAACAGACCGACGAACCGAAGAACAAAGCGGATCATGGCGTTCTACGCGCAGAGAAACATG
>JBKOXY010000001.1:0-7272 GCA_046725125.1 Pseudomonadota bacterium
GCGCGCCAGCGCGTCGCCGAGCTAAGTCGCAAGGAGGCGGACGACAAGGCGTGGGCCGACGCAGTGCGCGCCGGTACCGTCGCAGCTTTCACCGCGTATACTCAAAACTTCAGCACTGGCGCGCACGTGGCCGAGGCGCGCCAGCGGCTTGCCGCGCTCGATGAGCAAGCCCGCAAGGAAGCGGACGACAAGGCTTGGGCCGACGCCGAGAAGGCCGGCACCGCCGCGGCATTCACTGGCTATGTTCAGAAGTTCGGCTCAGGTGCGCACGTCGCCGAGGCGCGCCAGCGGCTTGCCGCGCTCGATGAGCAAGCCCGCAAGGAAGCGGACGAGAAGGCCTGGGCCGACGCCGAGAAGGCCGGCACCGCCGCGGCATTCACTGGCTATGTTCAGAAGTTCGGCTCCGGCGCGCACGTGGCCGAGGCGCGCCAGCGCGCTGCTGCGCTCGAGACGCAAGGGCGCAGGGAGGTGCCGAGTATCGATATTCAAAAAACCTGCCAGGCTGCCGCCGGTGCGATGGTCAGCCTGATGGGCGGCACCACGACCGAGCAGGACGTCAATGCGTGCCTCGACTCCGAGCAAAAGGCGCGCGATCAGATCTTCAAGGACCGGGCGACGTATGCCGCCGCCGACAAAAAGCAGTGCATGCGCACGGATGTCTACCTCCCAAGCTATGTGGAGTGGCTCACCTGCCTCGAGATGGAACGGGACGTGAGAAAGATGGAACGACCGCAGAACTTCGGGGCGGGTCCCTGGACGCTGCCGAAGGTGAGGCCCGCCATCAACACCGCCGGGCGCTGAGAACCCAACAAAAGCCGGCATTTTCGAGCGTTGCGTCGCGGGGCCGTTTTTGGCAATGTCCGCGCCACTTCAGGCCGCGCCGTGGGCGACACATCAGGCATGGCTTAAGCGACGGCCGGGCAGTTCGCCCGGCCTGCTTCGTCAACCGGGGTTTCAACAATGACCGCTCTTTGGCTGATCGTCCTTTGCGGCGTGCTCGCCATCCTCTACGCCGTTTGGGCGATTCGGTCCGTACTCGCGGCTGATCCGGGCAGCGCACGGATGCAGGAGATCGCGGCGGCGGTACGCGAAGGCGCGCAGGCCTATCTCAAGCGCCAATACACCACGATCGGCGTGGTCGGCATCGTGATCTTCTTCATCCTCGCCTATTTCCTCGGCTCCTCAGTGGCGGTTGGATTCTTGATCGGCGCGGTACTCTCGGGGACAGCCGGCTTCATCGGCATGAACGTATCGGTGCGCGCCAACGTGCGCACCGCCCAGGCGGCGATCCGTTCGCTCGCGGATGGGCTCGAACTGGCGTTCAAGGCGGGCGCTATCACCGGGCTGCTGGTCGCCGGCCTGGCGCTCCTCGGCGTCACTCTCTATTTCGGTTTTCTCGTCGGCACGCGCCACATGGCGCCCAACGACCGCACCGTCATCGACGCGCTCGTGGCGCTCGGCTTCGGCGCGTCGCTGATCTCGATCTTCGCGCGTCTCGGCGGCGGCATCTTCACCAAGGGCGCAGACGTCGGTGGCGACCTCGTCGGCAAGGTCGAGGCCGGCATTCCCGAGGATGATCCGCGCAATCCCGCGACCATCGCCGACAATGTTGGCGACAATGTCGGCGATTGCGCCGGCATGGCGGCCGACCTGTTCGAGACCTATGCGGTGACGACGGTCGCTACCATGGTGCTGGCGGCGATCTTTTTTCGCACCGCCGGTGCCGACACGCTCCTCAAGATGATGACCTATCCCCTCGCTATCGGCGGCATCTGCATTATCACGTCCGTCATCGGCACGTTCTTCGTCAAGCTCGGCGCGAGCCAATCGATCATGGGCGCGCTCTACAAGGGCCTCATCGTCACCGGGGTGCTCTCGCTTGCCGGCGTAGCGCTGGTCACGCATCTTCTGGTCGGCTTCGGCACCGTGCCGGGGCAGTCCTATTCCGGCACGTCTCTCTTCATCTGCGGCGTGGTCGGCCTCGTCGTGACCGGGCTGATCATTTGGATCACCGAATACTACACCGGCACGCATTACCGGCCGGTGCAGTCGATCGCCAAGGCCTCCGTCACCGGCCACGGCACCAACGTCATCCAAGGGCTGGCCATTTCGCTCGAAGCAACGGCGCTGCCCGCAATCGTCATCATCGCCGGCATCTTGACCAGCTATAAGCTCGCCGGTCTGTTCGGGATCGCGGTCGCCGTGACGACAATGCTTTCGCTTGCCGGCATGATCGTGGCGCTCGACGCCTTCGGCCCGGTCACCGACAATGCTGGCGGCATTGCGGAGATGGCCGGACTGCCCAAGGAGGTGCGCAAGTCGACCGACGCGCTCGACGCGGTCGGCAACACCACCAAGGCGGTGACCAAGGGCTATGCCATTGGTTCGGCTGGCCTCGGCGCGCTCGTTCTGTTCGCGGCTTACAACGAGGATTTGAAATTCTTCATCGCCAGTGGGGCGAGCAATCCGTACTTCCAGGGCGTCCAGCTCGATTTCTCGTTGAACAACCCCTACGTCGTCGTCGGGCTCTTATTCGGAGGCCTGCTGCCCTATCTGTTCGGCGCGTTGGGCATGACGGCAGTCGGCCGCGCGGCGTCTGCGATCGTGGAGGAGGTGCGGCGGCAGTTTCGCGACAAGCCGGGCATCATGCAGGGCAGCGATAAGCCCGATTACGGTCGCGCCGTGGATCTCCTCACCAAGGCGGCAATCAAGGAGATGATCGTTCCCTCACTGCTGCCGGTACTCTCGCCCATCGTGGTCTATTTCCTGATCTACTGGATCGCGGGCGGCGGCTTGACCGGCAAGTCGGCCGCATTTTCCGCGGTCGGTGCGATGCTGCTCGGCGTGATCGTCACCGGCTTGTTCGTCGCGATTTCGATGACCTCGGGCGGCGGTGCCTGGGACAATGCCAAGAAGTATATCGAGGACGGCCACTACGGCGGCAAGGGTTCGGAGCCGCACAAGGCGGCGGTGACCGGTGATACGGTTGGAGATCCCTACAAGGACACGGCCGGTCCCGCAGTCAACCCGATGATCAAGATCACCAATATCGTGGCGCTCTTGTTGCTCGCCGTGCTCGCGCACTGGCGCTGATGCCTGCGGTGGGAGGATGTGGTTCGCGTCGCGCCCAGTCGGATGGCGTGATGCCCTAACGCCGCACCTCACTGCGGTGGCGCATCACTGCTTCACGGGGTTTAGAAAATCTTGAACAGCGCGTTGAGATAGGCGACATCCTTGCCGCCAGTTGGCGTAGCGCGGCTGACAAAGTCAAAGACCTTGCCGTCCTTCAGACCGTAGTTGGCGAGACGCTCCACTCGCCGATTCTTGTCGAAATACACGGCCACGACCCGCTGATCGACGACCCGTTGTGGCATGAAGCCGATCGACCGCTCGGCGCGCTGGGAAATATAATAAAACGCCTCGCCGCTCACGGTCGCGACCGTTGATGGCGTGCCGAGCACGATCAAGACCTGTTCTTGGGTGGAACCGATCGGGAGCTGCTCGAGCGCCCCTTCGGGCACGATGTAGCCGCGTTGATAGGTCTCCGAAAAGCAGCCGCCGAGCAGCACGCAAAATGCTACCGTCGCCGCAATGCGGGCAGCCGCTATGCGGAACGAACGGGTCGGTCCATTCATCCAGTTCATGATCCCCCAGTCATGCTGGCCGGCGCTGGCGCATCGACGTCGTCGGCGCTATCACGGTTTCCTTGTCGGTCCCTGCATCGGGCCTGCGCGGCCGAGCTAACACCATGATATTGAAGTTGTTTCGCCGCACCCCGCAGGAGGGTACCATCGCGTGTCTCTATGGCACGATCGTGGCACAGGCGCGCCTGCCCGCCTTTTACCAAATCTATGGTGTGCCAGATACGGTTAACGGCCGACTGGAGATGATCATGCTCCATACCGTGCTGCTTCTGCGTCGCCTGGAGGGCGAGGCGGCGGCCAGCCGCGCGCTCGGCCAAGGGCTGTTTGACCAGTTCTGCCAGGATATGGACGACAGCATGCGCGAAATGGGGGTGGGCGATCTCGCGGTGCCGCGAAGCATGCGCCGGATCGGGGAGTCTTTCTATGGCCGGCAGGCAGCCTATGGGGTGGCGCTGGACGCGCCCGACAACGGGGCGCTTGCCGCGGCCTTGCACCGCAATGTATTCGCCGACGGGTCGGAACCCGGGCCGGCCTCCCGGCTGGCGGTCTATGTACGCGAAGCCGCGCGTTGGCTCGCCGCGCAGGATGGATTCGAGCGCGCGCGGCTCACGTTTCCCGATCCCGAACAGGTGCTGCTGTGCGCGAGCGGGACGAGGATAGAGCAATGACCAGGCGCGAACGCATGTCCAAACGTCGTTGGAGCGTGCCGCTTGCACTCAGCGATGTGCCCGACGGCGGACGCCACTTCGATCTCGTCGCCGATGAGCAGGCGCGGAACGCGGTCGCCAAACATGCCGGGCTCTCCGCCTTGCCACGGCTCGAGGCGAGCTTCGACGTCACGTTGCATCGGCGCGACGGCTTGCATGTGGTCGGCCGGGTCTCGGCCACTGTCGGCCAAACCTGCGTGGTCACGCTCGAGCCGCTCGAGAACGAGATCGACGAATCGATCGACCTCGTCTTCGCACCCGGCGGGGCGCCGCCACTGGTCGCTGGCGGGGAGGTTGAGGTGCCGGCCGGCGATGAGCCGGAAGTGCTGGTTGGCGGCGTGATCGATCTAGGCGCCATCGCAACCGAATTTTTGATCCTCGGCCTCGATCCGTATCCGCGCAAGCCGGACGCCATCTTCCAGGCCTCGGCGATCGGCGATGATGCAGCTCATCCATTCGCGGCGCTTGCCGCGCTGAAAAAAGGGCAGGGCGGGGAGGAGCAGTGATTGTCCGCCCCCCTGTTGTGGCTCTCATCGAGACGGTATTGTCGTGTCATGCCCCATAAAGTCCGCATTGCGCTCGACGCCATGGGGGGTGACCATGGGGCAGCGGTGGTCGTTCCGGGCGCCGAACTGTCACTCAGCCGCCATCCCGATATCGAATTCTTTCTGTTCGGCGACCGCGCTGCCGTAGAGCCGCTTCTCGACGCCCGCCCGCAACTCAAGGCGGCCTCGCATCTGGTGCACACCGACGTCGTGGTCCAGATGCACGACAAGCCCAGTCAGGCGCTGCGCAAGGGGCGGCGGAAATCTTCGATGTGGCTTGCCGTCGATGCGGTGAAGAAGGGCGAGGCGGATGTTGCCGTCTCCGCTGGCAATACCGGCGCGTTGATGGCCATGGCGAAGATCGACCTGCGAACCATGGCGGGGATCAACCGCCCGGCGATTGCTGCCCTGTGGCCGACGCTCAAGGGCGAGTCCGTCGTGCTCGATCTCGGCGCCTCGATCGGTGCCGATGCCGAGCACCTTGTCGAGCTCGCCGCCATGGGCAGTGCCATGGCGGGAGTGTTATTTGGTCTCGACCGGCCGACGGTGGGGCTCCTCAATATCGGGGTTGAGGAGGTGAAAGGGCTTGAAGCGGTGCGTGAGGCCGGTCAAATGCTGCGCGCGGGGGAGTGGCCGCAATTCGAATCTGTCGGCTTCGTCGAGGGTGACGATATCGGCAAGGGAACCGTGGATGTGGTGGTGACCGAGGGCTTTTCCGGCAATATCGCGCTTAAGACCGCCGAGGGCACCGCGCGCCAGCTCGGCCGATACCTCAAGCACGAGATGAACCGCACGCTGGTGAGGAGGCTCGGTTACCTCTTGGCGCGCGGCGCGTTCCGCGCGCTTGGCAACAAGATGGATCCGCGCAAGTCGAATGGCGGTGTTTTCCTCGGCCTCAACGGGATCGTGATCAAGAGCCACGGCGGCACCGATGCCGAGGGCTTCGCCTACGCGGTCGATCTCGGCTACGACATGGTGCGCCACGAATTGCTTGCCAAGATCGGCCACAGCCTCACGCGTCACCACGGCGAGGTAATTCCGGCGCGCGCCGTCGGGGGAGCGGCTTCGTGACCATGCTGCGGTCCGTGGTGCTTGGCTGCGGCAGCTATCTGCCGAGCCGAGTCCTCACCAACGCCGAATTGTCGCGGATGGTGGACACCTCCGACGAATGGATCATGCAACGCACCGGCATTCGCGAGCGGCGCATCGCGGCAAAGGGGGAAACCACTTCGGACATGGCGCTTGCCGCCGCGCACGCGGCGCTTGCGGCTGCCGGCGTCGAGGCGCAATCGATCGACTTGATCGTGCTCGCGACGTCCACCCCCGACAATACCTTTCCCGCGACCGCGGTCTCCGTCCAAGCCGGTCTCGGCATTACCCGCGGTGCCGCCTTCGATTTGCAGGCGGTGTGCTCGGGCTTCGTCTTCGGGCTTGCGACCGCCGACGGTCTGTTCAAGACCGGCGCATTCGAGCGTGCGTTGGTGATAGGGGCGGAGACCTTTTCACGCATCCTCGATTGGAGCGACCGCACCACTTGCGTGCTGTTCGGCGACGGCGCTGGCGCGGTCGTGGTGGAGGCGCAGCGCGAACCCGGCACGCGCGAGGACCGCGGCATCCTCAGCGCGCATTTGCGCTCGGATGGGCGCCACAAGGCTAAGCTCTACGTCGATGGCGGTCCGTCCTCGACGCAAACCGTTGGCCATCTTCGCATGGAAGGGCGTGCGGTCTTCAAGCACGCGGTGGCGATGATCACCGACGTGATCGAGGATGCCTTCAAGGCTACCGGCTATACCGCCGACGATATCGATTGGTTTGTGCCGCACCAGGCCAACCAGCGCATCATCGACGACAGCGCGAAGAAGCTCGGAATCGCGCCGGAAAAGGTGGTCACGACGGTGGAAAAGCACGGCAACACGTCGGCAGCCTCCATTCCGCTCGCGTTGGCGGTGGCGGTTGCGGACGGCCGCATCAAACGCGGCGATCTTGTCATGCTGGAAGCCATGGGCGGGGGCTTCACCTGGGGGTCGGTGCTGCTGCGGTGGTGACACGGGATAATTGAAATCTTCCTTTCACGCCCGTTGACCGCTTCGGCTCAAGCTAATATCGTCTGATAATTCAGAGAGATATCTTTGATCGCCGAAGGCGGGGCTGGCGATGACGGGAAAAACGGTCACACGCGCTGACTTGTGCGAGGCGGTCTACCAGAAGGTAGGATTGTCTCGCACCGAATCGGCCACGCTCGTCGAACTCGTTTTGAAGGAAATCACCGACTGTCTCGAGCGTGGCGAGACGGTGAAGCTCTCGTCGTTCGGCTCGTTCGTGGTGCGCAAGAAAGGCCAAAGAATCGGGCGTAATCCGAAGACCGGCAAGGAAGTG
>JBKOXY010000313.1:0-6815 GCA_046725125.1 Pseudomonadota bacterium
GTCTCGCCGGGATGGATGATGCGGGCGGTGACGCCGAGCGTCCAGGCCGAGGCCGACACCAGCAGCGCGCTCGATTTGACGTGGTGCGACGACCAGTCGCCGGTGGCGAGCTTGTCTTCGATCAGCCGGTCGGCGGTCGCGACATCGGGCACGCGCAGCAGCGCCTCCGCCAACACCATGAGGGCGAGGCCCTCCTTGGTGGACAGCGAATAGGCGTGCAGGAAATCCTCGATGCCGCCGAGCCCCCCGGCCCTGGCCCGGATCCCCTCGATGAGGCGCCGCGCATACGCGTCGATTCGCCGCTCGGCGTCGCTCGCGCGGGTGGCCTCACGGAGCAGTCCGGGCGCGATCGCCTCGTCGGGCGGCGCGTAGGGAGCGCTGAAGAGGGGTGCTGTGTCTGCATCCGCGGCCAAGGATATCGTCGTATCTGGGATCATGACCGGTCCGCACTCGACTGGCTCCGGCTCGGGCCTGCGGCGTTAATCTTAACAGCCGTTCATGCCATCAGGCTGAAGAATAACTCGCATGCGGGCACAAAATGGCAGGGAGCGGTGTTTGAAATTTGTGAAGGGCGGGCTCGAACCGCGATCTCGCCTTGCGCTTTGCACGCTCATGTTCTTTATCTGGCTGCCTCAGCCGCGGTGCAGGGCGGGGTGGCGCGGGGGCCGACGTAGAGGGAGCAGCCATGGGCCTCCTCAACCTCAGGCAGATCGTTCGGCCCGCCCACCTCTTCGCGGCCGCGATCGCATTGATGGCCGAAGGGCCGGCCGCGGCGCAGACCAGCATCAAGTTCTCCCTCGACGGGCGCCTCGAGGGACTGGCTGCGACTTTTTTCTTTCCCCAGGACAAGGGCTACTTCAGGAGCGAGGGTCTGGACGTGACCCTCGACGAGGCGGCGAGCGTGCTCGACCCAATCACCCGCGTTGCATCGGGCGCCTATGACATGGGCCTCGCCGATATCAACACCCTCATCAAATATCGCGATCAGCATCCGTCGCCACCGGTGCGAGCGTTATTCATGCTCTACAACAAGCCGCCATTCGCGATCGTGGCGCGCAGGAGCCGCGGCATTACCGAGCCCAAGCAGCTCGAGAACAAGAAACTCGGCGCCCCACCCGCCGGCATCACCTTTGGCGAGTGGCCGCTATTCGCCAAGCTCAACAACATCGATGTGTCGAAGGTGACGATCGAAACCATCGGCATACCGGTGCGCGCGCCCATGCTCGCCGCCGGCCAGATCGACGCCGCGCTCGGCTACTCGTTCCGGCTCTATGTCGATCTCAAGGACCGCGGCGTGCCGGTCGACGATATCGTGCTGATGCCGATGGCGGATTACGGGCTCAAGCTCTATGGCAACACCATCATCATCAATCCCAAGTTTGCGGCCGACAAGCCGGAGGCGGTGAGAGCGTTTCTGCACGCCTTTCTCAAGGGCCTGAAGGAGATCGTCAGACGACCGGTCGATGCGGTCGATGCGGTCGTGCGGCGCGACGAGACCCTGAAAAAGGAGGTCGAGCTCGAGCGGCTGCGCATGGCCATCCGCGACAACATCGTCACGCCGGAGGTGAAAGCCGACGGCTACGGCGCCGTCGACTTCGCGCGGCTCGGGGAATCGATCGATCAGATCGGGTTGGTCTACACCTTCAAGGCCAAGCCCAAGGCGGCCGACATTTTTGACGCCTCGTTCCTGCCGCCCGCCGACGAGCGCAAGGTGCATTGAGTTCGTTGCAACGTGCCTTACTGCCCCGATCCGCTCGCCCGCGCGGGAGCGATATCGCTCGCAGCCCCGCCCTTCTTCACCTGCAGCTGCGGACGCAACACCGCCGCGATGTCCTCGGCGAGTTCCTCGAGCGCCGCCCGGTTGCCGCCTTGGCGCAAATAAATCCCGCAATAGAGCTGGGGTAGCTCGGGAAGCGGCGCGTCCTCCCAGATCGAGAGCGACGTCTGCTGCACGCGGCTGCGCGGTAGCACCATGATGCCGAGCCCGGCGAGGACCGCGGCCTCCAGGCTCGCGATGCTGCGCGAGGTGAACACGAAGTCGCACTCGCGTCCGATCCGATGAAGCGCGTTCACCGCCGTGTGGCGACAGGCGCAATCTTCGCCGAAGGACACGAGCGGCACCGGCCCGACCGGGTCGAGTTGGGTCGCGTCGCTGCGCACCCACACCGCCTGGTCGATCCACAAATGCTGCGCTTCGATCGCGGGCTTCGAGCTTGCAATCGCAACCGCAAGATCGATGTCTCCTTGGCGCAGTCCGCGCAACGTGTTTTCAAAGCTTGTCGCGCTTGCCGCGAAACGAATGCCTGGCCAGCGCTTGCGGAATCGCGCCAAGGTCGCGGGAATCCTGGTTCCGGCGAAGTCGCCGGGCATGGCGACGCGCACGGTCTGCGCCGTCGGCTGCCCGCCGCCGAGCTGCGCGATCTGATCGTTGATCGACAGCATGCGCCGCGCGTGAGCGACGACCATCTCCCCGCGCGGGGTCAGGCTCACGCCCGGGGCGCTCTTGTCGAGGAGCTCGTAGCCGAGCAGAAATTGCAGCCGCTTGATCTGCGCGCTGACCGCCGGCTGGGTGACGCCGAGCGACTGCGCCGCTTTGGTAAAGCTGCGCTGATCGACGACGAACACGAGTGTCCGCAGAAGTTCAGTCGGGATATTGACCATGCCCCCTCGCCGTTCTTGCGCGTTCGGGCGCCGCCTTGCCCGCAAGGCCGACCGCCGCCGACCCCATTCGGGCCGGCGGCCGACCTCATATTCGCACCGCTAGGAATGTGTGCTCAATGCGGTCGAGTCAAGCGCAGCAATAAACGTTGTCAGCACGTTCGAAATCGGCAAATATTGTGTCATCAATCGATCGTAGACATGCATGGTGCGATGCAATCATTGCGTACAAGCGCGTGCGGCGATGACCGCGCGTGGGCGCGTTGCGAGCAGGAGGCATTGCGTTACAGTAAGCCTCACGCAGAGTTCCCGGAAAGGTAGAGTCCCACCTTTGCCGATGTCGGCCGCATGAAATTCATTGGACTGTACATCCGCGTGCTCGAGCTGCTCGGGCGCGAGGCCCGTTTGGGCTGGGCGCTCGCGGTTGCCAATCTGGCGCTCGCCTCGGCGATGTTCGTGGAGCCGGTCCTGTTCGGCCGCATCGTCGACACCCTCGCCAATGCCCAGGGGCGCATCTCGCATCTGGCCTGGCGGGACGTGATGATGCTGGTCGGCGCCTGGGTCGGCTTCGGCCTCTTCATCATCGTCTGCAGCACGCTGGTGGCGCTCCACGCCGACCGCCTGGCGCACCGCCAATACCAGGTGGTGCGCACGATGTTCTTCGAGCACGTGCTGCAGCTGCCGCTGAGCTACTACACCGGCGCGCATTCCGGACGGCTGGTGAAGGTGATGATGACCGGGACCAACACGCTGTGGGGACTGTGGCTCTCGTTCTTCCGCCAGCACTTCGCCAGCTTAATTTCGCTCATCGTGCTGCTGCCGCTGACGCTGTTCATCAATTGGCGCTACGGGCTGATGCTGATCCTGCTGTGCGCCGTGTTTGCCGTGGTGATCGCGCTGGTCGTCAGTAAGAGCGAAAGACTGCAAAGCAAGGTGGAGGGCTACTATACCGACGTGGCCGAGCGCACCACCGATACGCTCGGAAACATCGCCCTGGTGCAGAGCTTCGCCCGCATCGAGATGGAAGTTTCGGGCATGAGGAAGATGGGCGAAGAGGTGCTGAGGGCGCAGATCCCGGTGCTGTCCTGGTGGGCGGTGACGACGGTGATCACGCGCACGTCGACCACGCTGACCATGTTGTCAATTCTCGTGCTCGGGGTCTGGTTCTATCTCCATGATCTGACCACCGTCGGCGAAATCGTCATGTTCATGAGCTTCGCCGCGCTGCTGATCAGCAGGCTCGAACAGGCCGTCCATTTCGCCAACGAGATGGTGATGGACGCGCCGCGGATCGCGGAATTCTTCGAGGTGCTCGACACCGAGCCGGCGGTGCGCGACCGCTCCGATGCCGTGGATCCCGGCCGCATGCACGGCCTGGTGGAATTCAAGGACGTCTCATTTTCCTACGACGGCAAGCGCTCCGCGGTCGCCGATCTCACCTTCACCGCGCTGCCCGGCGAAACGGTCGCGCTCGTCGGCGCGACCGGCGCCGGCAAATCGACCGCGCTCGCGTTGCTTCACCGCGCCTTCGACCCGCAATCGGGCACCGTGAGGATCGACGGCATGGACATTCGCGCCCTCAAGCTCGCGGGCCTGCGGCACAACATCGGCGTCGTGTTCCAGGAGGTCCTGCTGTTGAACCGCTCGATCGCGGAGAACCTGCGCGTCGGCAAGCCCGATGCGGGCGACGACGAACTGCGCGCGGCCTGCGAGCGCGCGCAGGTTCTCGACGTCATCGAGCGCCTACCGCAAGGCTTCGACACCAACGCCGGCGAACGGGGGCGATTGTTCTCCGGCGGCGAGCGTCAGCGCCTGTCGATCGCACGGGCGCTGCTCAAGGATCCTCCGATTCTCATCCTCGACGAGGCCACGAGCGCGCTCGACGCGCTCACCGAAGCCAGGGTCCAGGCCGCGCTCGCCGAGGTCATGAAAGGCCGTACCACCTTCGTGATCGCGCACCGGCTCGCCACCGTCCGCCACGCCGACCGCATCCTGGTGTTCCAGGCTGGCCGCATCATCGAGACCGGCACCTTCGACGAGCTCATGCGGCTCGGCGGTCACTTCGCCGAGCTCGCCCGCAGTCAATTCATGGCGGGTGAGGCGGTGAAGAAGCGGCACGAGCACGTGAGCACCCAGCCGGTGGAAACCTAGCGGGCGCGGTCCGTGGCGTCTTCGAAATCGAGGGGAGTGTGGGGCCGCGCGGCCGATCATCCGCTCGCGACGGTTTTCGTCCTGGCGCTCTGCGTCCGCCTGATCAACCTCGTGCTGCTGACGGGTCGCGACGCCTTCTTCGCGGAGCAAGATGCGTTCGCTTACTGGGCGCTCGGCGCCGCGTTGGCGAAGCCCGACACCTCTTGGCCCACGCTGTCGTCGCTGACCGACCGCATGCCGCTTTATCCGCTGCTGCTCGCGGGCGTCCAGCACGCCTTCGGCGACGTTCCCCGGGCGGTTGCGCTCATTCAGGCCGTGATCGATGCCGGGACCTGCGCGCTCATCGCCGTGCTGGGCGCGCTGATCTCCCCGCTCACCGGATTGATCGCCGGCATTCTCGCCGCCCTGTCGGTGACGCTCGTCGTATTCAGCACCCAAATCCTGACCGATTCGCTTTTTCTCTTCTTCTTCACGCTGATGCTGCTCGCCGGCGCGCGTTTCCTGCTTCGCCCGACGATGGGGCTCGCCGTGTGGGCCGGCCTCGGCGGCGGGCTCGCCCTGGCCACGCGGCCTTCCGTCGCGATGCTGCTGGCAGCAGCCGTGCCGCTCGTCTTCGTCATTGCATTGGTGCGGCGATGGAGCGTTGGCCCGGCGCTGGCGGCCGCGCTCCTCTTCGCCATGGCCGCCGCGGCACCGATCGCGCCCGTGCTGGTGCGCAACGCCATCCGTTACGACAGCCTCAGCGTGACCTCGCAAACCGGCGACTATTTGGCCTTGTGGATCGTCCCGCTGGTGACCGAGCGCGCCGACGGCACGCCCTACCAAACGACCTTCGATCGCATGGACGCCCGCTACCGACGCGAGGCTGGCGCAGAGCTCAATCCGTTCCGGCGCTCGGCCATCGCCTCCGACCTGGCGTGGCAGGAGATGGCGCGCTTGCCGCCGGCGGCGCTTGCCAAGGCTTGGCTCGAGGGCGCAGTGGTGAATCTCGCTGCACCCGCGCTGCTCGCGGACCCGCGGGTGCGCGCGCTGCCGAAGCCCAGCTTCTACAACACGCCCGGGGCTAGCCTGTGGCAGAAGGCGCGGGTCTACCTGTTTGACGATCCGGGACGCTACCAGCTCCTGCTCGTCCTCGGCCTCATCGCCATGCTGCCGTTCCTCGCGCTCCAGGCCATCGGCTTCGTCATGCTGGCACGGACGACGCCGTGGGCGGCGGTCTTCGCCGGCGGCGTGCTCGCCTATTTCCTCCTGCTCAGCGGGCCGGTGGCGACGCCAAAATATCGCTTGCCGATGGAGCCGGTGCTGATCGTGCTCGCCGCGATTCCCCTGGCCTGGGTGGCGCAACGGCGCCGACGGATCGCTACTTGATCCGTTCGAGGATGCTCACGTAGTTCGCAACCGCCGTGCCGCCCATATTGAAGATGCCGCCGAGGCTCGCATTCCTGACTTGAATGTCGCCGGCGGCCCCCATGAGCTGCATGGCCGTGAGCGCGTGCATGGACACGCCGGTCGCGCCGATCGGATGGCCCTTGGCCTTGAGGCCGCCCGAGGGATTGACCGGCAACGGTCCGTTCTTCTCGGTGAGGCCTTCCGCCACGGCGCGCGCACCCTGCCCTTCCGGGACCAGGCCCATCGCCTCGTATTCGATCAGTTCGGCGATGGTGAAGCAGTCGTGGGTCTCGACGAAGGAGAGGTTGGAGAGCGCGATGCCCGCGCTCGCCAGCGCGCGCGTCCAGGCCTGGGCGCAGCCTTCGAGCTTGAGCACGTCGCGCTTCGACATGGGCAAGAAGTCCTGCACGTGCTCGGCCGCGCGGAAGGCAACCGCCTTGCCGAGCTTGAGCGCAGTTGCGACGTCGGCCAAGACAACGGCGGCGGCGCCGTCGGAAACGAGCGAGCAGTCCGTGCGCTTGAGCGGACCCGCCACGCGCGGATTCTTTTCGCTCTCGGTGCGGCAGAACTCGTAGCCCAGGTCCTTGCGAATCTGGGCATAGGGATTGCCCACGCCG
>JBKOXY010000203.1:0-1701 GCA_046725125.1 Pseudomonadota bacterium
CTGCGCGTATTCGTAGCGCGCTTCATGCTCGCGCTGCTTGACGCCGAACATCGCGAATTCGCCCTCGTTCCACCCGACCACGATGTTGAGCCCGAACCGACCTTCCCCCACGTGGTCGGCGGTCACCATTTCCTTGGCGGCAATGACCGGGTTGAACAACGGCGCATGCACGGTGCCGAACACCGTGACGCGCTTGGTGAGGGCGAGGAGGCCCGTCGCCCAGGTGATGGTCTCGAGCGTCGCGCCCTGGTAGTCGGTGTCGCCGCCGTAACCCTTCCAACGCCCGATCGGGAGCAGGAAGTCGATGCCGACATCGTCGGCCATCCGGGCGAGCTTGAGATTGTCCGGCCAGCTCCCTGACCAGCGCTCCGGAACGAGCGTGACGGCCCGCCCCGACGAGCAGTTCGCCCCAAACAGGCCGATCTTGAGCTTGTTCGCATTGTGCATCGACATGCGATCATGGCGGGATGGTGCAGGAGCGAGCACGGTTCCTCCTCGAGCCTCGCTGTGGTCGCCGGCAAATCAGGCTAGCCCACGGACGCCGCATTTTGAATGGGACGCCGGCATGAATCGGTTGCCAGCGAAACGCGCAACGGTGAGAATTGCACGAACGGACAGCACTAAGCCGCTGGGAGGAGCAATGGCGCGGGCAGTGCGCTTACTACTCGCTGCAGGGCTCGTACTATCGGCATCCGGCGCGGCGGCTGCCGAGGACCCATCCGCGAGCTTTCCCAATCGGCCGATCCGGATGATCGTGCCCTTCCCCCCCGGCGGTCCGAGCGACATCGTGGCGCGCCTGATCGGCCAGACCATGAGCCAAGACTGGGGACAGCCGGTGGTGATCGAAAACCGGCCCGGCGCCAACACCATCATCGGCGCGCAGGCGGCGGCGAAGGCGCCGCCCGACGGCTACACGCTGTTCATGGCGATCGATTCGACGCTGGTGATGAACCAGTTCGTGCACAAGAACCTGCCCTACGACCCGTTCGACGACTTCGTGCCGATCACGCTAACCGCAAAGACCATATCGGTGCTGACTGTTTCCACTGCGAGCGGACCCAAGAGCGTCAAGGAGCTGATGGCTCGCGCGAAGGCGCAGCCGGGCAAGCTCAACTATGGCGCCGGCACCATCACGGCGCAGTTGATGGGACACCTGTTCCACAAGGCCGCCGGGCTCGACATCGTCTATGTGCCATTTAAGGGCACGCCGGAGACCGTCAACGGCCTGCTGACCGGAAGCGTCGAACTCATCTACGCCGCCAACCAGATCATCGCACCGCTGATCGCGAGCGGTCAGGTGCGAGCGCTGGCGAAGCTCGACCGCGATGCACCGCCATCGATGGCCGATATCCCGACGTTGGCCGAGGCGGCCGGCTTGCCCGATCTCGAGGACATCTCCGTCTGGCTCGGGCTGGTGGCGCCGAAGGGCACGCCCAAGCCGATCATCGAGAAGATCCACGCCGAGGTGGCAAGGGTTTTGAGCGATCCCGCCGTCAAGGAGAAGTCCGAGCGGACCGGCAATTACCCCGTGACCAGCACGCCCGATGAGTTTTCCGCCTTCATCCGCAAGGAGGCAAGACGCTGGGAGAAGGTGATCAAGGAAACCGGCATCAAGTTCGACTGAGAGAAGGACGCCATGACCCGTCGTTGGATCGCGCTTGCAATGGTGTCGGCGCTGGTGATGGGGACGGCCGCCGCGCA
>JBKOXY010000365.1:0-2270 GCA_046725125.1 Pseudomonadota bacterium
GCCCCGCACCTTCGAACCAGCATTGAGCGGCCCTCGTTGCACGTTATTTTTTGGACAAAGTTCCATCGTGCGGGAGCCTTCCAAGCGGTTGACAGAATCGGCAAATCGATGGGTCGCTTTGTGAAAATTGCGATTCTTGAAAGGAGGGTCTTATACCGAGTCCCTGAAATCGTGACTCTTGAGCGATTGCCCGGTGAGGGCGAGTCAGATTCAAGGTGGCGAACCAGGGAGGTTCGTCATGTCGGCCCCGATACCCTTACGCCGGGATTTTGATGCGTCGCAGCTGCGCAGTTTGGCCAGGAGAACCAACAACGGTCCTCAGGCCCGGCGGCTTTTGGCGCTTGCGGCGATCTATGACGGTGCGACGCGCACCGAGGCGGCCAAGATCGGCGGCATCGGGCTTCAGATCATCCGGGACTGGGTGTTGCGCTTCAACGCTCGCGGGCCTGACGCTCTCCTGAACGGCAAGTCGCCGGGTCAACCGTGCAAGCTCAATGACCTTCAGCGGCGGGCCATCGCCGGCATGATCGAGAGCGGCCCGATCCCGGCGGTCCATGGCGTGGTGCGCTGGCGGCTGATCGATCTGGCGCAGTGGATCTTCGAGGAATTCCGCATCACGATCGCCAAGCAGACGCTCAGCCGGGAGCTGCGCGCCATGGGCTACCGCAAACTCTCGGCCCGACCGCGCCACCATGCGCAAGCGCAAGGCGCGATTGAGGATTTTAAAAAAGCTTTCCCGTGCGCCTGGAGGAAATCGCGCGCGCCAAGGCGCTCGACTGCGACACGATAGAAATCTGGTTCGCCGACGAGGCTCGCATCGGCCAGAAGAACAAGATCACCCGCCGCTGGGCGAAGCGCGGCACCCGCCCCAGCGCGCCCCGCGACCAGCGTACTGCCTCCACCTACATCTTCGGCGCAGTCTGCCCGAAGGAGGGCAAGGGCGCAGCCCTGATCCTGCCCGCCTGCAACACCGAGGCGATGAACTTGCACCTGGCGGAAATCGCCGCGGCCGTCGCGCCCGCCGCCCACGCCATCCTCTTGGTCGACCAAGCCGGCTGGCACATGTCGACACGCCTCGTCGTTCCGGCCAACATCACCATTATTCTGCTGCCACCGAAATGCCCCGAGCTTAACCCGGTCGAAAACGTCTGGCAGTTCATGCGCGAAAACTGGCTCTCGAACCGCGTGTTCAAATCATACGACGATCTCGTCGACCATTGCTGCGCGGCCTGGAACAGGCTCGTCGATCAGCCTTGGCGCATCATGTCCATAGGATTGCGCCAATGGGCCCACGGGTTCTGATCAGTGGGACTTGGTATAAGCAGTAGGGTGTGACCATCCGGTGCCGCGTTCGCGACCGACCTTGTACCGACAGTTCCACCGGCGCCGCCTGGGCGATTCTCGATGATGACCGCCTGACCAAGTGATGACGTCAACTTTTCTGCCAGAAAACGAACAACACCCTCATTGGGCCCACCTGGTGGAAACGCAATGATAATGTTGACTGTTCGCGTCGGATAACTTTGGGCCAAAGCGCTTCCGATGCTCGTTGCGAGAAATGTAAGTATGAGCGAAAAAAGCTTTGTCATGTGATGAACTCGCGTCGTTTCAAAGCCAGGGCCGGATTGCAGGATATCGAATTGGCGAGGATCAGTCAGGAGGTAATGGAGCGTTCTTATAACTTGTTGATTGGCCCTACTCGTTTTCATTCGCTGTGAACCTAAACCCCAGAATAGCGAGGCCACCAGCAACGATGAGGGCGACCCAACTCGCCCATTTCGGCACTGACCAATCTCCGATTATGAGAGACCAGTCCTCAAAAATCCGCACCAGATGGAATAGCGCCACCAACGTGAAGATTATTCCGGCCAACATACAAAACGTTTTCCGGTCCATGAACGATGATCCCAAATTCGAGGCAGCGAATTGCGGTCTTCGGGGTGAGGGAGTTAGCAACTACGATCTATGCCATCCCGCGCGTGCAACTCGCGCTTCGCGCATGTTCGGTTCCACTTGCATATGCAAAGCTGCCCCCTCGCGCCTACGGACCTGACCCCCATATGGACAGGTCCCGCGTCTCGCAGGTCAGCCTTCGCTCATGTAGGCGGGTTTGCCGCCGGCGAGGAAGTCGTCGCGCGGAGGCGCGAAGAAATCGATCACCTCGGTGTCTTCGGGGAACCACCCTTCGTGCTCCGTACCTCCCGGGATGACCACGACGTCGCCTGGGCCGCGGACCCGCTGTTCGCTACCGATGCGGAACTCCATCTTCC
>JBKOXY010000436.1:0-3246 GCA_046725125.1 Pseudomonadota bacterium
TGGGCCAATGACCCGCGGCGCGGGTCGCGTCGCCGATTCGACCGGCAATTGGGTCGACGGCGTCGCCCCCGCCTGGGCGCGCCCTTATCTGCGGCTGGCGCGCCTCGACCGGCCGATCGGCTCCTGGCTTCTGTTGATGCCATGCTGGTGGTCCGTCGGCCTTGCCGCCGTGCACGCCCGTAGCCAGGTCAATCTCTGGCACGTCCTTTTGTTTTTCGTCGGCGCCTTCGCCATGCGCGGGGCAGGCTGCACCTGGAACGACATCGTCGATCGCGACCTTGATGCGCGGGTCGAACGCACGCGCTCGCGGCCGATCCCCTCGGGACAGGTGACAGTCGCGGCCGCCGCCGCCTTTCTCGCGCTACAGGCGTTGGTCGGACTCGCGGTTCTGCTGCAGTTCAATCGCTTCACGATCTATGTCGGGTTCGCATCGCTCGCGGTGGTCGCGGTCTATCCCTTCATGAAGCGGATCACCTACTGGCCGCAAATCGTGCTTGGGCTCGCCTTCTCATGGGGTGCGCTGATGGGATGGCCGGCGACGTTCGCGCGGCTCGATCTGCCCGCGTTCCTGCTCTATGCCGGGGCGATCTCCTGGGTGATCGGCTATGACACCATCTACGCCCACCAGGACCGCGAGGACGACGCGCTGATCGGTATCAAGTCGACCGCGCTGCTCTTCCGCGAGCGCACCAAGCCCATGCTCGCGCTGTTCTACACGCTCGCTGTCGCGCTGATCGCATTGGCCGGCTGGAACGCGGGTGCGGGGCTCGTCTTCGCGCTTGGGCTCCTCGCCTTCGCCGCGCACCTCGCCTGGCAGATTGCACGCCTTGACGTCGACGATCCCGTCAACTGCCTGGTGGTGTTCAAGTCGAATCGCGATGCCGGGCTGATCCTATTCGTGGGGCTCGTGCTCGATGCGGGACTGCGTGCGTAGGATGCGTTGAGCGGACGGACGCACGGCCACTACATCGTATAGCCGCGGGACGCGCTGGCGCCCTGCGCGAGTGCGGGCCAGGCGGCCGGCGCGCGCGCACGGGCCGCGGCCTCGGCCGCCGGCAGGCTCACGTCCCAGTCGCGGGCGATGAAGCGGCAGGCGCTGATGCCGTCGGATTGGGGCGAGGCGAGCCACACCGCCGGCGCGCCCATGATCTCGGGGTCGAGCAGGAAGGGAGGGCGCGGCTTGCCGGGCGGGAAGAAACCGGGCGTATCGGTGGGTCCGCCCGGCACCAGGATGTTCACGGTGACGCCCGTGCCTTCGAGGTCCTTGGCGAAGCTCACGCAACTCGCCTCCAGCGCAGCCTTGGAGGCGCCGTAAGCGGACAGTCCGGCCGCCAGCATGGTGTCGAAGCTCGTCGTCACGGTGATGATGCGTCCCCAGCCCCGCTTGATCATGGGTTCGGCCGCGAACCGCGCCATCAGGAATGCGCCGATCGCGTTGATCGCGACGATGCGTTGCCAGCCTTCCGCGTCCGCTTCGAAGAACTTGATGCGGGCCTCCTTGTGCGCGGCCGCCGTGGACATGCTGATGCCGGCACAATTGACCAGGATATCGAGCGCGCCGAAGGTCCCGACCACCTGGTGAACGGCATGCCGGCAATCCGCGATCTTGGACACATCGGCGACGGCGCCGAGGAACTTTCCGGCAAAGACCGCTTCCGCGGCGAGGCGATCGAGACCGGCGGCATCGACATCGACGCCCGCGATCTTGGCGCCGGCAGCCGCGAGCGCCCGTGCCATCACGCGTCCCATGCCGTTCGCCGCTCCGGTGACGACGGCCACGCGGCCCGCAAGCAATTGCGTGTCTGCCATGACGCGGTGCCTCCCGCGCGGACCATGGCAAATCGCCACAAACGATTCAATCGCGCGCAATTCCCCCATGCACGTTGCACGGACGATCGCGCGGATGTTAGCTCTCGGGGCCGAGAACATCCGCGCCGGGAGAGAACCATGTGGCGTGCAAGATTCGCGGCCGCATCGCTCGCGGTCATCATCGCAACGTCGGCGGCCTTAGAGCTTGCTCGCGCCGAGGACGAGCTCAAGATCGCGGTCGGCGGGCGCGGCATTGGCGAAACCTTCGTCACCGAGGTCGGCTACAAGGCCGGCCTGTTCAACCGGCACAACCTCGCCCTCGACATTTTCTATACCGATGGCGGCGGCGAGACCCAGCAGGCGGTGATCTCGAACAGCGCGCAGGTCGGCATCGCTTCGGGCTTCCTCGGCGCGATCGGGGTATTCGCCAAAGGCGCACCGGTGCGGATCGTCGGCGGCTCGTATACCGGCGGCGCCCAAGTGTTCTGGTACGTGCCAGCGGACTCGCCGATCAGGACGCCACAGGACCTGGCGGGCAAGACCGTCGCCTATTCCAACAACGGCTCCTCCACCCATGCCGGCGCGCTCGCGCTGCAGAAGCACTACAACATCAAGTTCAAGCCGACGCCGACCGGCAATGCCGCCGCGACCATGACCGCCACCATGACCGGACAGGTCGACGTGGGCTGGGCAGGCGCGCCGTTCGGCGTCGCCGAGCTCGAAGCCGGCAAGACCCGGCTGATCATGAAATCGTCGGATGCGCCGGACTTCGACAAGCAGACCAGCCGCGTCATCATCGCCAATGCCGACGCGCTCAAGGCGCGCCCCGACGTGTTCGCGCGCTTCATGCGCGGCTATCGCGACTCGCTCGCGTGGATCTATTCGACGCCCGATGGGCTTGCGGCCTATGCGGCCTTCGCGAAGCTGTCGGAGGCGACGGCCAAGCGCGCATTGCAGGAATTCCTGCCGCCTGCTGCGGTCGATCCCGATCGTATCTCCGGGATCGAGGAGGTGATGGCCGATGCGGTCGCCTTCAAATTCATCACCGCGCCGCTGACCAAGGACGAGCTCGCCGAGCTCATTCAGATCCCCGAACGGCGGCGGTGACGCCGCGTCTCAGCCAGCAAATCGGCAAATTCGAAACGCGGCGGACGGCAGAAGGGGTCGAGCCGCGCGCCGCGGCTCGACCCCGGAGTTAGGTCCCTGCTGGTTGTTTGACGCCTCAAAACTTACATTCTCCCCGCCGGGCACCCCGGTTTGTTTCGCTGCGCCGGGGTTTTGTCGCCGACCGTTGCTGCAAACATGCCCCAAACAAGTCGGAATCCGCTTAATGTTCCTGGTTAATCCGAGGTATCACCGCATCGAATGCGACTCATGCTTGACGAGTCCTTGCCGCGTGCCCGCAAACCTCGGTAACCGGTGCTCGACCGTAGATTC
>JBKOXY010000200.1:0-3318 GCA_046725125.1 Pseudomonadota bacterium
GCGCTCGATGCAGGGATAGCCCTTGATCCCCATGTGCTTGCAGGCCTGCGGCGCCGACGGCACGTCGACGCATTGCCCGTCGATCGCGAACTTCAGGCCGTGATAGGCGCAGCGGATGCCGTTCTCCTCGTTGCGGCCGAAGTAGAGCGACGCGCCGCGGTGCGAGCAGAATTCATCGACAAGGCCTATCTTGCCCTCGGTGTTGCGCAAGGCGATCAGCTTCTCGTCGAGAATCTGCGCGCGCACCGGCGGACCATCAGGCTCGGCAACCTCGCTCGAGAGCAGGACCGGCACCCAGTAGCGGCGCATCAGCTTGCCCATCGGCGCGCCGGGGCCGGTGCGCACGAGGGTTTCGGCCATCTCCTGGTTCATCGCGGCGCGACCTTTTGTTGCATGGTTGTCCGTCTAGTGATAATTTGATCCATTATACGGACTACGAGACGGCTGTCAACTTCCTGCCGGAGGCTTGGCTTTTGCGCGCGCGCAACGATTCCAACGCAGACAGGCCGGAGGACGACACGGCGGGCGACAGCGTCCGCGCCGTCGACCGCGCGCTCGACATCATGCTCGCCTTCAGGCCGCAGGACGACGCGTTGACGGTGAGCGAGCTGCTCCGCCGCGTCGACCTCAGCCGGCCGACGCTCTACCGGCTGCTGCGCACGCTGCAGCGAAAGCAGTTCCTGATTGCTTCAGGCGATCCGCAGCGATTTCGGCTCGGGCCGGCCGTCGCACAGCTCTCCCACGTGTGGACTGCAGGCCTCGACCTGGGCACGGCAGCGGAGCCGATGATGCGGAGACTCTGGGACGAGACCGGCGAGACGGTCGCGTTGTTCATCCCCGAAGGTGCGTTTCGGCTGTGCATCGCTGAGATGCCGAGCAACCAGGCTCTCAGCTTCCGGCGCGGCGTAGGCTATCGCGAACGGCTCACAGTGGGTGCCAGCGGGAAGGTGATCCTGGCATACATGCCCCCTCCCCTGCCCAAGGTCGATTTCGACCCCAGGAAATACGTGCGCGAACTCGCCCTGATCAAAGAGCGCGGATTCGCGATCAGCAAGGAAGAGCTGATCCAGGGCGCGGTGGCAGTATCGGCGCCGTTCTTCGACGGGGCGGGGCGGGTCGCAGGCTCGCTGAGCGTCTTTGGCCCGAGCGCGCGCCTTGGACCTTCGCAGATCGCTAAATTCGGAAAGCTCCTGCTGCGCGAAGCTCAAGAGATTTCTCAGGTGCTTGGAAAATCACAACAATGAGCGGATACGGCGCGCTTCGCGCGGACATAGAGATGACGCGGGCGATCGCTGACGTCGCGCGTCCGCTCGGCATCGCCGTGCACGACCACCTCATCGTCGGCAAGGACGGCCACGCCAGCCTGAAGGCGCTGAAGCTGATGTGAGGCGGCCGCTTTGCCGTGCTAGGCTGCGTCCGGGGCGCAACGAAACGACAAGAACTCGGAAATCGCAGGGAGCGATGACCGCCATGCTCAGCCGCTTGTTTCTGCTTGCCTGCCTGTTCGCGAGCCCCGCCGCCCTGGGACAGACCTACCCGGACCGCAACGTGACCATCGTGGTGACCTCGGCAGCCGGCGCGTTGACCGACGTGCTTACGCGCGCCGTTGCACAGCGGCTGTCGGAGATGTGGAAGCAGAGCGTCATCGTGGAAAACCGGGGCGGTGCCGGATATTCGATCGCGGCGCAGTCCGTGATGCGGGCCGAGCACGACGGTTACACGCTGCTCGCTTCGGAGACCGGCTTCTACACGACCCAACCGCATCTCTACGCTGAAGGGAAGCTGGCCTACGATGCGGGGAAGGACTTCGTTCCGGTCGCCGGCTACGGCACCATTCCGACAGCGCTGCTGGTGAATCCGTCGGTGCCGGTGAATTCGGTGAGCGACCTGATCGCGCTCGCCAAGACGAAGCCCGGGGCCGTGACTTTCGGCACGGCCGGCGTCGGCACCGCGCTGCACATCGCCGGGCTGGAGTTGGAGAATCTCGCCGGTATCAAGATGACGGCGGTGCACTACCGCGGCGCGGCACCCGCACTGACTGATGTGATCGCTGGACACGTCGACGCGGTGATTATGGGCCCATCCGTGGCGCTGAGTTCAGTGAAGGACGGAAAACTCAAGATGCTCGCTTTCGGCAGCGAGAAGCGGGTGCCGCAGTTTCCCGACGTGCCAACCATCGCCGAGACCGTTCCGGGATACGACGCGAGCGTATCGTTCGGGCTGTTTGCCGCGGCGGGCACGCCCGCGGACATCATCAAGAAGGTCAACGCCGACGTGCAAAAGATCGTCAGCGATCCCGAATTCCAGAAAAAGTATCTCGAACGCTTTGCGGTGCAGCCGGTACCTGGCCCGCTCGACGCCTTTGCCGAATATTTGCGCAAGGACTCGGCCAAATGGGGCGAGGTCATCAAGGCGGCGAAAGTGAAGATCGAATGAGTGCCGCTGTGCCAGCTTGGTGCGAAAGGCACCAGCTTCGTTGTGAGCGAAGTTGCCGGGTCATTTGCCACGAATTCAACTCTGAACGATGGACCATCGAGCACTTCAACTCGGTGTCCTTTGCCTGCTGTGTCCTCGACGAGCATCATCTCGCCTCGGCCGCCGTGCCCTCGGCTTGGCCGTTATGCTCGCCGGTTTTGGGTGCGGGTCGACTTTCCCTTCGAAAGCCATGCAGAGAATGCTCGCTACTCGAGGAACCCTGCCAGCCGAGGCAGCCAGAGACTGATGCTCGGGAAGTAGATGCACAGCAGAAGCCCAAGCACCTGGAGGGCGACGAATGGATACATGGCACGGAACACGTCGGTCATCATCACCCCCGGCGGGGCGGTCCCCTTCATGTAGAACAGCGTCGCTCCGAACGGCGGCGTCATGAACGCGGTCTGCAAATTGACCGCTACCAGCGTGCCGAACCATGTCATCAGGGCGGTGTTGTTGCCGATGTGGTCGGAGAAATCATACTTCGCCAGGATCGGCCCGAAGATCGGCAGCACGATCAGGCAAATCTCGATCCACTCGAACGGGAAGCCGAGCAGGAAGATCAGCACCATGACAAAGGTGAGCATCTCCCACTTCGTGGTGATGCCGATATGCGTCAGCGTCGACACCATCAGGTCGTCGCCGCCGAGCACGCGGAACACGTAGGAGAAACCGGTCGCGCCGAGGAAGAGGAGAAAGACCAGGCCATTGGCGCGGCAGGAGGAATAGATCGCCTCGTTCAACATCTTGAGCGTCAGGCGGTTGTTCAACGCGGCGATCAGCATGGAGCCGAGCACGCCCACGGCGCCGCTCTCGGTGGGGGTGGCCCAGCCGGCAAAAATTGAT
>JBKOXY010000242.1:0-5487 GCA_046725125.1 Pseudomonadota bacterium
AAGCTCTTGATGCGCAATGCCCGCCTCTATGCGGGCCGTCCGGCCTATCGCCACAAGGACCTCGGCATCTGGCAGGTGTGGACCTGGGCGCAGGTGCTCGACGAGGTGCGCGCGTTTTCGGTCGGTCTCACGGAGCTCGGCCTCAAGCGCGACGGCAAGGTGGCGATCGTCGGCTCCAACCGGCCGCGGCTCTACTGGGCGATGTGCGCGGCGCAGGCGCTCGGTGCCGTGCCGGTGCCGATCTACGCCGACTCGGTCGCGCAGGAGATGGCCTACATCCTCGATCACGCCGAGGTCTCGATCGCCGTGGTCGAGGACCAAGAGCAGGTCGATAAGTTGCTTTCGATCGCCGACCGGCTGCCCCGGCTCGGCCTCATCGTCTACGACGAGACGCGGGGGCTGCGCGACTACGACCACCAGCGGCTCAAGTCTTTCGCCGACGTGCAGAAGCTCGGGTATGACCGTCTCGCCGCCGATGCCGAGGGTTTGCAACGCTGGGAAGCTGCGGTGGCGGCGGGCAAGGGCGAGGACCTCGCCATCATGCTCTATACCTCCGGCACGACCGGCCGGCCCAAGGGCGTGATGCTGACCTTCGACAACCTCGTCGTCTCGGCGGTCAACGGCAATCTGTTCGACAAGCTCGGTCCCGACGAAGAGGTCGTCGCCTATCTTCCGCTCGCCTGGGTCGGCGATCACGTATTTTCGTACGCACAGCCCTTCACCGCCGGCTTCTGCGTCAATTGTCCGGAAAGCCCGGAAACCGTCAGCGAGGACCGCCGCGAAATCGGGACCACCTACGCCTTTGCGCCCCCGCGCATCTACGAGAACCTCATCACCCTGACGATGGTGCGCATGGAGGACGCGGGCCGTTTGAAGCGCAACATGTTCCGCTACTTCATCGCGGTGGCGCGGCGCTGGGGCGAGAAAATCCTCAACCGGGAGAAAGTGCCGCTACATGCGCGGCTCCTGTATTGGCTCGGCGAGATTCTGGTGTATGGGCCGCTCAAGAACCGGCTCGGCGTTTCCCGCATCCGCCTCGCCTACACGGCTGGCGAAGCAATCGGGCCGGAAATCTTCCGGTTCTGGCGCTCGCTCGGCGTCAACCTCAAGCAGCTCTACGGGCAGACCGAGGCCTCCGTCTACATCACCGCCCAGCCGGACGGCGAGATCTATGCCGACACCGTCGGCAAGCCGAATATCGGCGTCGACGTCAAGATCGCCGAGAACGGCGAAGTGCTGTTCAAGTCGCCCGGCGTGTTCCTGGGCTACTACAAGGACCCGCAGCAAACCGCGCAGACCAAGACTCCCGACGGATGGGTGCACACCGGCGATGCCGGCTTCATCGATCCCAAGACCGGCCATCTCAAGATCATCGATCGGGCCAAGGACGTCGGGCGCCTCAACGACGGTTCGCTGCTCGCGCCGAAATACATCGAGAACAAGCTCAAGTTCTATCCCAACATCCGCGAAGCCGTGGTCTACGGCGACAAGCGTGACTGCGTCTGCGCCATGTTGAACATCGACCTCACCGCGGTCGGAAACTGGGCCGAGCGCAACAATATCGTCTATGGCTCCTATCAGGAGCTGGCGGGGCATCCGCGGGTCTACGACATGCTCGCGCAACATGTGGAGGAGGTGAATCGCTCGCTGGCGGAGGAGAAGGCCATGGCGGGGGCGCAGATTCGGCGTTTTCTCATTTTGCATAAGGAACTCGACGCCGACGACGGCGAAGTCACGCGCACCCAGAAGGTGCGCCGCGGTTTCGTCGCCGAGCGTTATGCGCCTTTGATCACGGCGCTCTATAACGGTTCGCGCGAGGCCGACATTTCCACCGAGGTGACGTTCGAGGACGGCCGCAAGGGCATGCTCTCGGCCCGCGTCAAAATCCGCGACGTGCGGACGGTGCCGGTGCCTGCGATGGAGAAAGCGGCATGATCGTGCCGCGACCCCGGTACGCTCCCTCTCACTGTGGGAGAGCGGGCAGAGCGAGTCCGTGGCACGAGCGGCATCATCGCACTCGCGGAGCCGCCGCATGAGGGCGCCGAGCCAGCAGGATATCGCCACTGGTAACGTGCTGCTCGCGGTCGAGAATGTGTCGCTCGCCTTCGGCGGCGTCAAAGCGGTGGCCGGCGTCTCGTTCGATATCCGTAAAGGGGAGATCCGCGCCATCATCGGCCCGAACGGCGCGGGCAAGACCTCGATGCTCAACGTCATCAACGGCTTCTATCACCCGCAGCAGGGCCGCATCACGTTCAAGGGTAAGCCGCGTGCGGCGATGCGGCCCTACGAGGCGGCGCTGGGCGGCATCGCGCGCACCTTCCAGAACGTCGCGCTGTTCAAGGGCATGACCGCGCTCGACAACATCATGGCGGGGCGCACGCTGAAGATGCGTCGCGGGTTCTTCTGGCAGCTGTTGCGGCTCGGGCCGGCGCTCGCGGAAGAGATCGAGCAGCGCCGCCGCGTCGAGGAGATCATCGACTTTCTCAAAATCCAGCACATCCGCAAGGTCCAGGTCGGGAAGCTGCCTTATGGCCTACAGAAGCGGGTCGAGCTCGGTCGCGCGCTCGCCATGGAGCCCGATCTGCTCTTGCTCGACGAGCCCATGGCCGGCATGAACCTCGAGGAGAAGGAGGACATGTCGCGCTTCATCCTCGACGTCAACGCGCATTACGGCACCACCATCGCGTTGATCGAGCACGACATGGGCGTGGTGATGGACTTGTCCGATCGCGTTCTCGTGCTCGATCACGGCGTCAAAATCGCCGACGGCACGCCGGCCGAGGTCCAGGCCGATCAGGCTGTGATCGACGCCTATCTCGGCCTGAGCCATTGAGCGCCCGCCATGCTGGGCCCGGTTCTCGAAACGCTGATCGGCGGCCTCATGACCGGGGTGCTCTACTCGCTGGTCGCGCTCGGATTCGTGCTGATCTTCAAGGCTTCGGGCGTGTTCAACTTCGCGCAAGGGGCGATGGTGCTGTTCGCCGCGCTATCGTTTGCGCGGCTTTCCGAGTTCATGCCGCTCGTCATCGCATTCGCGTTCTCCGTCCTGATCATGATCGCGCTCGCCTATGCGATCGAGTTCCTGGTGCTGCGCCACCTGGTCAATCAGGAGGGCATCATCCTGTTCATGGCAACGCTCGGGATCGCGTACTTTCTCGAAGGTTTCGGACAGACCGTCTGGGGCAGCGACATCTACAAGATCGGGCTGGGCCTGCCGACGGATCCGATCTTCATTTTGGAGTCGGTCTTTCCCGGCGGGCTGTTGATCGATCCGGCCGAGCTCATTGCCGCGATCATCTGCGCGGTGATGGTGCTCGTGCTGGCGGTGTTCTTTCAGGTGACGCGGGTCGGCCGGGCGTTGCGCGCGGTGGCCGACGATCACCAGGCCGCGCAATCCGTCGGCATCCCGCTCAGTCAGATCTGGCTGATGGTGTGGGCGGTATCGGGGCTCGTCGCGTTGGTGGCCGGCATGATGTGGGGCGCCAAGCTCGGCGTGCAGTTCTCGCTTTCGCTCATCGCGCTCAAGGCGCTGCCGGTGCTCATCCTCGGCGGCTTTACCTCGATCCCGGGCGCCATCGTTGGCGGGCTGATCATCGGCGCCGGCGAAAAGCTCGCCGAGGTGCTGCTCAGCCCGGTCCTCATCCGCACCTTCGATCTCGCCGGCGGCGGCATCGAGAACTGGTTCGCCTACGTGCTCGCGCTCGTGTTCCTGCTGTTCCGTCCGCAGGGCCTGTTCGGCGAGCGCATCATCGAGCGAGTGTGACAGCCGTGTTCTATCGCGAAGTCGGCCAGTTCAAGACCTCTTACGACGCCGACGAGGCGATCTTTCCGATCGCGCAGGATCGCTGGTCGGTCATCATCCTGGTCGCGTTCGCGTTTCTCGGGGTGCCGCTGTTCGCCGGCCAATATCTCTATACCGAGGTGCTGATCCCGGTGCTGATTCTCTCGATCGCCGCGATCGGGCTCAATATCCTCACCGGCTATTGCGGCCAGCTCTCGCTCGGCTCCGGCGGCTTCATGGCGGTCGGCGCCTACGCCGCCTACAACCTCGCGCTGCGGCTGCCGGAGACCAATATCATCCTGGTCTTCCTGTTCGCCGGCGTGATGGCGATGCTGGTCGGCCTCTTGTTCGGACTCCCCTCGCTGCGCATCAAGGGGTTTTATCTCGCGGTCGCGACGCTGGCCTCCCAGTTCTTCCTCGAATGGGCGTTTGCGCGCGTCAAATGGTTCACCAACTACGCGCCATCGGGCTCGGTCGCGGTCGGCCGCGTCGAGCTGTTCGGCGTTCCAATCGATACGCCGGAAAGGACCTACGTCTTCGTGCTTGCGATTACGGTGGTGCTCACCCTCGCCGCCAAGAATCTGGTTCGCGGCCGAATCGGGCGCATGTGGATGGCCATTCGCGACATGGATATCGCAGCCGAGATCATCGGCATCAGGCCGCTGCACGCCAAGCTCTCGGCCTTCGCGGTGTCCTCGTTCTATATCGGGGTTGCGGGCGCGCTGTGGGCGTTCCTGCGGCTCGGCTCGTGGGAGCCGCTGGCGTTCGACGTCAACCGCTCGTTCCAGGTGCTGTTCATGATCATCATCGGCGGGCTCGGTACTCTGCTGGGGTCGTTCCTCGGCGCCGCCTTCATCGTGTTGGTTCCGATTTTTCTCAATCAGCTGCCGTCGTGGCTCGGGATTGCGATGTCGACCGCCGTGATCTCGCACATCGAGTTCATGCTGTTCGGGGCCATGATCGTGTTCTTCTTGATCGCCGAGCCGCATGGGCTGGCCCGGCTGTGGGCGATCGCCAAGGAAAAGCTTCGGCTATGGCCGTTCCCGTATTGAGGCCGCGACAATTCGCGGGCACACTCGGGCCTAGAAGGGGGATAGAACCCCGCAATGGCCGGCCGCCCGCAACGGGCGGATCCGGCGCGTCGATGGAGGAATGCCGATGAATGGCAAGACGATGACTGGAATACACGTCGCGCTCGCGCTCGCGGCGCTCTCGGGCGCCCTGGCGACCGCTGCGCCGGCGCTGGCGCAGAACGAGCAGTTCATCCCCAGCCTGGTGTACCGGACCGGTGCCTACGCCCCGAACGGCGTTCCGTTCGCCAACGGCCTCGCCGACTACTACAAGCTCATTAACGAGCGCGACGGCGGCATCAACGGCGTCAAGATCGTGTTCGAGGAATGCGACACCGGCTATGCCACCGACCGCGGCGTGGAATGCTACGAGCGCCTCAAGGGCAAGGGTCCGACCGGCGCCGCCTATGTGATCCCACTCTCGACCGGCATCACCTTTGCGCTCACGGAGAAGACGACGGTCGACAAGATCCCGATCATCTCCATGGGCTACGGCCGCTCGGAGTCGCGCGACGGCTCGGTGTTCCAGTGGAACTTCCCGCTGCTCGGCACCTATTGGACGGCCGCCGACATCATCCTGCAGCATATCGCCAAGAAGGAAGGCGGGTTCGACAAGCTCAAGGGCAAGAAGATCGC
>JBKOXY010000435.1:0-1773 GCA_046725125.1 Pseudomonadota bacterium
CAAATCCACAAGATCCGCTCCATACTCCATAAGCGCGCCAACTTCCGCTTGCGGTGCGAAGCCGATCATCGGCAACCTGTTCTGCAGCGTCGAACTATTGGCAGAAGTCCCAATAGCCGCGCGTCTTGGACGAATTGGACCAATACCAGCACAGGTCGAAGGACGGCGACGTCGGCACAGCATTGGCGGCGATGACGGCGCCCAGTGTGACACCGTCAAAGACGGCCCCGTAGTAGGGTTGCTGGACCCACGGCCTCACAGGCCTCACGACCGGGGTGGATTTCACAGCCACAGCGCCGCGCCTGCCCACCGCAACATGGGTCCTACGGGCTGCGACGCCTCGATGTCGAATTGCGACGTGCCGGGTTCTGACCGCGACGCCTCGGTGTCCGGCTGCGACGTGACGAGTTCTGATGACGCCTCGATGCCGAACCGCGACGTGACGGGTTCTGACAGTGACGCCTCGATGTCGAACTGCGACATGACGGGTCACCGTGACACTTTTACGTAGTGCGACCGTTTCGACAGCCGGCATTGTTAAGGCTGGCCGAAAACCGGCGGGCGGTACAACCATTGCGTTGGTGCCCGCCTGGACGAGGGAAACGATCCCCAATGCAAGCAGTACGGCTGCGATTGACGCTTTGCACACTGCCGTTCCTCCTCTATGCACCTGAAACGATGGCCGCAAAGCCATCTTCGATTCGCCCCGAGATGTTGTCCATTTGAACTCCGCGCAATTGTTGCTGGGTCGAGCACTGACGCGATCGGGAATTTAGGTAGACTAGCCGTTCCCATCTGATAACCGCTATGCTCAAGCTTATGAATGCCCGGGGGGCATGGATCGCAAGGTAACGTCATGGCCAATTTTACCCCGGTCTCTGCCGCTATCGGCGGTGCGCTGATCGGCCTTTCCGCCGCATTGTTGATGCTGTTGACCGGCCGGATCGCCGGCATCAGCGGAATATTTGGTGGCTGCCTCGGCTTCGGGATAAACGACAAAGGCTGGCGCATCGCTTTTATTGCCGGACTCATTCTAGCGCCGCTCATCGGTAGCTGGGTCGGGTATGCCATGCCGTCGCCGCAGATGCCGGCAAGCTGGACCGTCACCGTCGCGGCCGGCCTGTTGGTCGGATTGGGCACCCGGCTCGGCGGCGGTTGCACCTCCGGCCACGGCATCTGCGGAATCGCGCGGCTCTCCGCCCGTTCCATAGTGGCCACCGCCATTTTCATGTTCACGGCGATTGTAGTCGTTGCGCTCACTCGTCACGTGCTCGCAGGCTAAGCCATGCTGGTCATCGCAGGCTTGATTTGCGGGTTGATATTCGGCTGGGGCTTGCTGATTTCGGATATGGTGCAGCCGGCAAAAGTGCTGGCCTTTCTTGATATTTTCGGAGCCTGGGACCCAAGCCTCGCCGTTGTCATGATCGCGGCGCTGGTCGTTTCCGTCCCTGGTTTCAGATTGGCAAAGCGCCGTGAGCGGCCAATTCTCGCGACACAAAGTGTCTGGCCGACCAAGATGGGCATCGATCGTCCGCTGGTGATCGGGTCGGTATTACTGTTCGGTATCGGCTGGGGTCTCGTTGGATTGTGTCCAGGGCCGGCCTTAGAGAACCTTGCGACGCTGTCGCCGCGCGTGATTGTCTTTGTCGTGGCGATGACCGGAGGCATGGCGCTCCATGACTTCTGGCAAAAAGGTTGGCCGACGATTCGGCACGAAGGAACTCTTGTGACCGCTGCCGACGGATGACGGTGGTCACCTACCGCACCCGACGC
>JBKOXY010000128.1:0-3807 GCA_046725125.1 Pseudomonadota bacterium
CGCCCCGGTGGCCAAAGCGAGCCTGTGCGGCTTCGGCGTCGGCGGCTACGCGCTCGCCATCGACGGATTGGCCGCGCTGATCGGCGCGCGGCGCAAGAGCTCAAAGCCATGACCGGCGAGCGCAAGAGCAAGGACAAGGGCCAATCCGCGATCGATCCCGACCTCGTGCGCGAGCTCGCGCGCCTGCTCGACGAGACCGGGCTGAGCGAGATCGAGTTCGAGCGCGAGGGTCAGCGCGTGCGGGTCGCGCGGCAAGTACAGCCGCCCGCGCCGTCTCGCCCCGCCGCTGCTGCCGTCGACCCGCCGCTACCCGTCAGCGAGCCCGCGCCGCTCGATCCCGCCAAGCATCCAGGCGTGGTCACGTCGCCCATGGTCGGCACCGCTTATGTCGGACCCGAGCCGGGCGCGAAACCCTTCGTCGAAGTCGGCAGCCGCGTGCAGACCGGCGACACGCTCCTCATCGTCGAGGCGATGAAGACCATCAACCAGATTCCCTCGCCGCGCACGGGGACGGTAGTCCAGATTCTGATCGAGGACGGCCAGCCGGTCGAGTTCGGCGAACCGTTGATGATCATCGAGTGAGGTCGGCGTGTCGCTCGCGCCGCACCGCATCCGCCGCTGCAAGATGCCGAAATGTTCGACAAGATCCTGATCGCAAACCGCGGTGAAATCGCGTTGCGCGTGCTGCGCGCGTGCAAGGAGCTGGGGATACCCTCGGTCGCCGTGCACTCGACCGCGGACGAGGACGCCATGCACGTGCGCCTCGCCGACGAGAGCGTATGCATCGGCCCCCCCGCCGCCCGCGACAGCTACCTCAACGTTCCGGCGCTGCTGTCGGCCTGCGAGATCACCGGCGCCGACGCGGTACATCCGGGTTACGGCTTTCTCTCGGAGAACGCGCGCTTTGCCGAAATCCTCGCCGAGCACGACATTCACTTCATCGGTCCCAAGCCCGCCCATATCCGCCTGATGGGCGACAAGATCGAAGCCCGGCGCACGGCCGAACGTCTGGGCATGCCGGTGGTGCCGGGATCGAATGGCGGCCTATCCTCCGACCAGGAGGCGATATCGCTCGCGCATACCCTCGGCTTTCCGGTTCTCCTCAAGGCCGCGGCCGGCGGCGGCGGGCGCGGCATGAAGGTGGCGCATGGGCCGGAAGAGCTCATCGCAACGCTGGCGACCGCGCGCGCGGAGGCCAAGGCCGCGTTCGGCGACGACACGCTTTATCTCGAGAAATATCTCGCGCACCCGCGCCACGTCGAAATCCAGGTGCTGGGCGACGGCCACGGCCGCGCCATCCATCTGGGCGAGCGCGACTGCTCGCTGCAGCGCCGCTATCAGAAGATCTGGGAGGAGGGCCCCTGCCCCGCGCTCAACGAGGCCGCGCGCGGCGCCATCGGCGAAACCGTCGCCAAGGCGATGCGCGAGCTCGAATATCTCGGCGTTGGCACGGTCGAGTTCCTCTACGAGGACGGCAAGTTTTATTTCATCGAGATGAACACGCGCATTCAGGTCGAGCATCCCGTGACCGAGATGATCACCGACATCGATCTCGTGCTCGAACAGATCCGCGTCGCCGCCGGCGGCGATTTCGAATTCTCCCAGCGCGACGTGAAGTTCAACGGCCACGCCATCGAGTGCCGCATCAATGCGGAAAATCCGGTCTCCTTCCGGCCTTCGCCGGGCAAGATCGTGCACTATCACCCGCCGGGCGGACTGGGCGTGCGGGTCGATTCCGCCGTCTATCACGGCTACTCGATCCCGCCCTATTACGATTCGCTCGTCGGCAAGCTCATCGTGCACGGCAAGACCCGCGGCGAATGCCTGATGCGGCTCAAGCGCGCGCTCGACGAATTCGTCATCGACGGCATCGAGACCACGTTGCCGCTGTTCCGCGCGCTGGTGCGCGAAAAGGACGTCATCGACGGCGACTACCACATTCGCTGGCTCGAGGAGTTCTTGGCCGGCGGCGGGATGGAGGGATAGCGGGCAGCACGGCGGGCGCGGCGGCGCGACCCATGTCCGCGACGGTCGCCTTCTCGACATCGCCGATCAGGATTTCGAGGCCCAGGTTCGCGGCGAATGCGGTTGGCACGCGAACCTCTCCCATGGCACGTTAGCGCACCTTATCTTCGGGAATCATCCGGCCGCCGGAAGCGAAGCATGGCCAACCGCGAAACCACGTTCATCGAGATCACGCCGGAGGTCCTGCTCAAGGCCTATGCCTGCGGCATCTTTCCCATGGCGGAGAGCGCCGAGGATCCGGCGCTCTATTGGCTCGAGCCGGAGATGCGCGGCGTCATCCCGCTCGATCGCTTCCACATGCCGAGCCGCCTCGCCCGCACCGTGCGCTCCGACCGTTTCACCGTCACCGTCAACCGCGACTTCGACGCGGTGCTCGAGGGCTGCGCCGAGCCCCGCCCCGGCCGCCCGCGCACCTGGATCAATACGCGCATCCGCGTGCTCTATCGCAAGCTCTACGAACGCCGCCATTGCCACAGCCTCGAAGTCTACGAGGGCGAAGCCCTCGTCGGCGGGCTTTACGGCGTCACGCTCGGCCGCGCGTTCTTCGGCGAAAGCATGTTCCACCACGCGCGCGACGCTTCCAAGGTCGCGCTCGTGCATCTCGTCGCCCGCCTCAAGGCCGGCGGATTCAAGCTGCTCGACACGCAGTTCGTGACCGATCACCTGCGCACCTTCGGCGCGATCGAGGTGCCGCGGCGCCAATATCACAGACTGCTGGAAGCGGCGCTCGCGGGCGAGGGCGACTTCGCCGCGCTCGACACCAAGCGTCCGGTCACGGGCGCGCAGGCGCTCGCCCAGTTGACGACGGATCGATCCTCGCGCGTGTGAAGGAAATCAGCGCCGGGGGGCGGCGGGCTCGGTCGCAAGCTGCGGCGCCGCCTGCTGGTTGCCGCGCCGCGGCGGCGTTGCCGCCGGCTTCGCCGCAGGTGCGGCCGCCGCCGGTGACGGCTCCGGCACGGTCGGCGCGGTCGCGGCGACCACCGGATTTTTGCAGTCCGTGAGCCAGACGTCGTAGATCGGGTGCTCGACCGCGTGCAGGCCCGGGCTCGCCGCGAACATCCAACCGGTGAAGATGCGCTTGACGTCGCCCTGCAACGTCACCTCGTCGACCTCGATGAAGGCGTCGGTGTTGGAGGTCTCGGTCGGCGGGCGGGTGTAGCAGACCCGCGGCGTCACCTGCAGCGCACCGAACTGCACGGTCTCGCCGACGGCGGCATCGAAGGCGATGATGCGGCCGGTGATCTTGTCGAGGCCGGAGAACATGGCGGACTTGTTGGCGATCTTCTGCGACGGCGGCTCGGCGATGACCTCATCGCCCGGCTGCGGCGAGGTATCGGCGGGCTGCGGCGTGCCGCGCGGCTGGCGCTGACCGGGCGGATCGACCGCCGCGGCGGCGCCCTCGGGCGGGGGCAATGGCTGCGATTGCACGCCCCCCGGGGGGGCCTGCCGCGCCTGCCCCGGATAGGGCTGATCCGGATACTGCTGCTCGGGATAGCGTTGGTCGGGATAGCGCTGGTCGGGATATTGCGGATAGCCCTGCTGCGGGCGGCCGCTGGGCACGCTCGAGGGTGGACGCGGCGGCGGCCCAAAAAGCGCTTCGAACGGGTTGAAGAACTGCGCCGCCGCGGGCAGCACGCCAAGCATCGCCCATGCCGTGATCGGCGCGGCGATGAAGCAGGCGATGCGAAGCAATCGGGCCATCGGGCGGTGCTCGGACACGGGCGGGCAGGCTTGCCGGTTAACACCGAGAATACGGCGGGGAAAGGGCCGTTGGGGGGTCGG
>JBKOXY010000288.1:0-8148 GCA_046725125.1 Pseudomonadota bacterium
CTTCGCCACGGAACAGGCCGCGCTGGCGAATTGGCTCAACCTGGTGGCGGCGACCGCGCGCGCGGATTATCCGCTCGCGCTGCAGATCGCGCGCATGCGAAGCCTGGTCAAAGGCTATGGCGAGACCCATGAACGCGGGCAGGCCAAGTTCGACAAGCTCGTGGTCGTGGTCCCGCGTCTGCTCGGGCGCAGCAATTCCGGCGCGACGCTCGAAGCTCTGATCAAGGCCGCGCTCGCCGACGAAGACGGCCAAGCCTTGGACAAAGCCATCGCCGATCTTGGCCCCGCGAATTCGACGAGTCCCCTCTCCTCACTTGGAGAGAGGGTCAGGCCGAGGGGGCTACAAGACCGTCGATAGACCTTGGTCCTCATGCTCGCGTAGACCGCGTGTCCCGGATGCGGTGCAGCGCCATAGCGCGTTAAGGACGCGCGTGAACGCGCTTATAGCGGTGCACCGCTGATCCGGGACCGCCACAGACCTTGACGGTCCCGGGTCTGCAGCGCACCACTTCGCTTTCGCTCGTGCCGCGCTGCGCCCGGGACACATCACTTGTATCTGGCGCTTGCCGGCGCGATGAGCGAAGCTAGCCACCCTCTCGTCCGCAGGAGGCAGCAATGTCCTACGACCTCAATAAATTCGTGTCGGATTGCCGTGCCATTCTCGCCCGCGACGGCGGACCCAAGGGCCGCGAACAGGTTCGCCTGAAACTCGAGCAGCTGCTCGCGAATCGGGACTTCGTCGAAACCTATTGCGGCGAGGATGTGCCGCGCGGCTTGAAGGTGCTCTACGAGGACCCCGATCTCGGATTCCAGATTCTCGCCCATATCAACGACAAGGCTCGGGTGTCGCCGCCGCACGACCACGGCGCGTCCTGGGCGATCTACGGCCAAGCCACGCACTACACCGACATGATCGAGTGGGAGCGCCAGGACGACGGCTCCAATTCCGGACAGGCCAAGCTCAAGCCGGTCAAGAAGTATCGCCTGTTGCCGGGACACGCCGGCATCTATCAGGACGGCACCATTCATTCCATCGACTATCCCGACCACGCCCGCTTCGTCCGGGTGACCGGCACCAACCTCGACAAGATCAAGCGCGTGCGCTTCGATCTCGCCTCGGGCAAGGTCGAGCAGATGACGCCGCAACAGGCGACGTGAGTCCACGAACGGCCGACGGGAATGCTGCCGATATTGGTGGATGCCGACGCCCTCAAGGAGATGCTCGCCGACGGGCAGGAGCTGGCGATCGTCGACCTGCGCGAGGAGCTGATCTTCTCGCAAAGCCATCTCCTGTTCGCGCGTTCGGTGCCGTTGAGCCGGCTCGAGCTCAAATTCGCCCGCCTAGTGCCGCGGCGAGGGACGCGCATCGTGCTGTGCGACGACGCCGACGGCCTTGTCGAGCGCGCCGCCGACATCCTCGCGCGCGCCAGCTACACCAACCTCTATGCACTCGACGGCGGCGTGTCGGCCTGGGCTAAGGCCGGGTTCGAACTGTTCTCCGGCGTCAACGTCCCGAGCAAAGCATTCGGCGAGTTCGTCGAACACGCGAGCGCCACGCCGAGCATCGACGCCGCCGAGCTCGCGCGACTCATGCACGAGCGCAGCGACCTCGTGGTGCTCGACAGCCGGCCGTTCGACGAATACCAGCGCGTCTCGATCCCCACCGCCGTCAACGTGCCAGGCGCGGAGCTCGTGCTGCGCATCCGCGACCTCGCGCCGTCGCCGCAGACCATAGTGGTGGTCAATTGCGCCGGGCGCACGCGCAGCATCATTGGCGCGCAGTCGCTGATCAACGCCGGCGTGCCCAACAAGGTGGTGGCGCTGCGCAACGGCACCATGGGCTGGACGCTCGCCGGCTTTGATTGCGACAGCGGCAAGGCCTACCGCGCCGGCGACGTCTCGCGCGACGGTCTTGCCTGGGCCAAAGCCGCCGCCGATCGCGTGGCGCGCCGCTTCGGCGTCCCACGCATCGATTTCGCCACGGTCGAGCGCTGGCGCGCCGACGATGCGCGCACGCTTTATCTTTTCGACGTGCGCGATCCGCGCGAATACGACGCCGGGCATGTGGCGGGCGCCGTCTCCGCTCCGGGCGGGCAGCTCGTCCAGGCCACGGACCAATATTCCGGCACGCTCGGCGCGCGCATCGTGCTGATCGACCCCGCCGAGGTGCGCGCGGTCATGACTGCATCCTGGCTGCGCCAGATGGGCTGGCGCGACGTGTACGTGCTGGCGGAAGTGGGTCGCGAGACCGCGCCGCAGGCCGCCCAGATCTTGGGCGACCCACCGCCGGCAGAGCTGCGCATCGATTGCGCCAGCCTTGCCGCGCTGGTGGCGCGCAACGAAGCCACGGTCGTCGACCTCTCGGTGAGCCGCGACTACCTCAGGGCGCACATTCCCGGCGCCTGGTTTGCGATCCGCTCGCGGCTTAAACGCGCGCTCGCGAAGATACCGCTGCAAGGCACGCTGGTGCTCACGTGCGAGGATGGCGTGCTCGCCGGCCGCGCGGCGCCAGAGGCGCGTGCGCTCGTCGATCGTCCGGTGTGCGCGCTTGAGGGCGGCAACGCCGCCTGGCTCGCCGCCGGGCATGCGCTCACGGCCGCTGACGCCCGAATGGCGGACGAGGCGGTGGACGCGTGGCTCAAACCTTACGAGCGGCCGAGTGACCGCGCCGCGGCCATGCGCGAATACCTGTCGTGGGAGGTGGATCTCCCCGCGCGCATCGCCCGCGACGGCTCCGCCAATTTCACTCAGTTTCAGCCTTAGCGCCGTCTCAAAGCGTGTCCCGGGCGCGGCGCAGCACCTCAAGGGCGTTTACGCCCGTCTTCGCGGGCTATGGTGGTGCGCTGCAGACACCGATCTCGGGTTTACCCGAGATCGGCCCTCAAATGCGCGCAAGTCGGGTAAACCCGACTTGCGTGAACCGTTACGGTCTGTAGCGGTCCCGGATCAGCGGTGCGCCGCTACGCTCTGCTCCGCGACACATGGTGTGTGGCGCAATCGCAACACGCAACACCAAACGCGTGCTGCGGCTCATCCTTAACCCAACCTTAACCGCAGCCGAGCGATCCTGCATGGCTAACTGCGATGGAGCGGCGCGATGCTGGATGGGAAGGCATACAGGGCTCATTTTCCCGATGACCCCGCCTACGAGCTGCCGCCCGGCGTCCCCCGGCAACTCAATTCCGCCGCGCTGATGGAAGCGCTCGCCGCGCTCGAGGCCGAGTTCAGGGACATCCTGCGCCAAAGCACGCCCGAGTAGGGCAGCCGGGCGCACACACATTCCGACCAGCAACGGCTGGTACCAACGTGCGTCATTGCCGGGCATAGCGCGTCGGAAGACGCGCGTGAACGCGCTTATGACCCGGCAATCCACCCATCTTCGCAAATGCTATCTTGCAAAGAAGATGGATGCCCGGGTCAAGCCCGGGCATGACACGTCGAGGATACGACGTCGCGGCGCGGGCCATGGCGGCGTGCGAACCAATGGCATAGGCTCGACCTCGGCACGCGAACGCCGGGGACAAAATGCCATGCGCAAGCTCGTGGAATATCCGACGCCCTCGCTCGCCGAGCGCGACCGGCGCTGGGCGGCGGTGCGCAAAGAGATGGACGCGCGCGGGCTTGAGTGCCTCATCCTGTGCGGCTGGCCGGCGATGTGGGACTTCAACATCGCCAACGCGCGCTACCTCTGCCCCATCGGCGGCAATGCCGAGTTCAACGTGCTGGTCTTTCCGCGCGCGGGCGAGCCCACGTCATTCATCTACTCGCCGGTGTTCACCAACTACTGGCGCGGCGCCCAGAGCTGGGTGTCCGACGTGCGTCCCAAGCGCGGCACGTTCGGCGACAGCGTCGCCGACCGCCTCGCGGAACTCGGCCTCACCGGCGCCAAGGTCGGCATCGACGGGCTCGCCGGCCCGCTCGATCCCGACGGCTGGGTGCCGCACAGCATGTACGCTCGCCTGCAAGAGCGATTGCCCAAGGTCACCCTGGTCAATCTCGACGACATGATGGAGAAGCTGCGCACCGTCAAAAGCGCCGAGGAGATCGCGATTCTGGAAAAAGCCGCCGCGCTCGGCGATCTCATGCTGCAGGCGTGCCGCGACACCGCGCGCCCCGGCGTCAAGGAGTGCGAGGTCTATGGGCGCATGGTGGAAGTGATGCTCGCCAACGGCGGCGAGGAGCCGACCTTGTTCCTGTGGGCGGCCGACGCGCATCCCTATCCGCATCCGTTCCGCGTGCCGACCACGCGGCCGCTGGCGAAGGGCGACATGATCATCTGCGAGATGCATCCCAAATTCGGCGGCTATTTCACCCACGTCGAACGCACGTTCTGCCTCGGCGAGCCGGAGCCGCGCTACCTCGACATTTACGACGCCTGCCTTGCCGCCTATCGGCGCGGGCTCGACCTGTTCAAGCCGCGCGCCAAGATTTCGCAAGTCATGGACGCGGTGCGCGACACCATCGAGGGCAGCGGCTTCGGCATCTGCGAAGCCGGAATCCACGGCCATGGGCTGGCGTCGCTCGAATATCCCCGCTACCGCCACCATGCCAAGGGTGCCGACGTGGCGGCGCTCGCGGCGATCGGGGACGAATTCCGCGCCGGCATGGTGTTCGCCATGAACATCGACCTGGTCGACCCGAAGTGGCGCGACGGCGAGACCGGCTGCGTGTTCGCCGAGACGATCGTCATCACCGAGACTGGCGCGCGCCGGCTGCACTCCTTCTCCACCGACTTTCAGCGGCTGCCGGTTTAACCCGAACTGCCATTGCGCGGTCGTTTGCGCAATGGCGGTGACAGAGCGGAATTCTGCCCCCAATTTTCCGCCATACTGCATTTTCTTTGCGCCTCAAGCACATTAAGATCCGCCCAGGTGGCGACGATACCTTGAACGACGGTCACGGGCCGAAGGGCGCCCCGTGAAGGAATCATGTTCTCGTCATCCGACACCGCAAGCTCCCTATCCTTTTTGCGCATCGTCGACCTCATTCCGGGGAGCGACAGCAGGGAAGTCGATCAAAACTCCGAGCCGAGCATCGCGGTCAATCCGGCTGACCCCAGGCAGATGTTCGCCGGAGCCTTCATCTTCGACGCTACCGACAGCCCATTTTTCGTCTCCACCGACGGAGGTGGCACGTGGTCGATCTTCGGCACGCTCGACCACCACGACAAATCGATCGCGTGGAAGGCGGACGGATCCGCGGTGCTGGTTGCGAGTCTGTTCGACGATACCACTACGAATTCGGATATCATCAATACGCATTTGGCGACCGTCACCGACAGCGGCTTCGCCTCTCCGATCCAGCAATACGTTGGCAGCGGTGACAACGACCAGCCGTGGATCCGAACCGGCCCCTCCAACCACGTCTACGTCGGGTACAACAATGATGGCGCCAGCGATGGAAAGACCGCATCGGTAAACGTCTCCACCGACGGCGGCTCGAGCTATACGCCGGTGACGGTCGACCGCGTGGGGGCGCAGGCGGGCCCGGGCGGCAATGAGGACAGCCCTGCGGTGCGCTTGGCGGTCAACGACAGCAGGGTCTATGCGCTTTTCAACCGCTATGAGAGCGTCGTAGAAACCGGCGCCAACGGGGATCGCTTCAATTCACAAATCGTGGTCGTGCGATCCGACAATGGCGGAGCGGACGACTTCATGGCCCTAGGGACGGGCGGGAACGGGGTCACAGTCGCCACTCCCGTCAGCGTATTCACCGAAGATGAAAACACTCCTCTGACCCTGGGCCAAGAGCGGATCGGCAGCGACATTGCCATCGCCGTCGATCCCAACAACGCAAATCATGTCGTGGTCGCCTACGGCGACGCGCCCGGCCCGAACGGTGCGGGCATCGTGCAATTGGCCCTGAAGGAATCGACCGATGGCGGCGCGACCTGGAGCCAAGAAATTCACCGGACCCCCTCCTCGACCCGGTCCGCTCTGCCGGGTTTGGCCATACTCCCAAACGGCGCGATCGGGCTGCTCTACGCCAATTACGACCCGGCGACGAATGTACTGTCTCAGCACTTGCTGACGACGACCGATGATTTCGCGACCACCAACGACATCACTCTCGCCAGCCAAAGCAACAGTCTCCCCACGGCTAATGGAGATGACCCCTATATCGGCGACTTCTTCGATCTCACCAGCCGCGGGAACACGTTCTACGGCATCTTCAGCGCTTCGAACGCCGATGACGGGACGAACGCGCAGTTCAAAAATGTAACCTTCAATCGCGACTTCACCGGAACGCCGGGCACGAGCAGTTTCCGGCTCACCGACGCAACCGGAAATGCGATTCCGTTCTCGATCGACCCGTTCTTCTTTAGTTATGCAGTCTTGATCGCGCCTGCGTTTGCATCGCCGACATTCCAACTCTCGGCCTTTGGTTCCAGCGCCGGTGGCTGGAGCAGCAATGATACCTACCCGCGCGCGCTGGCGGACGTGAGCGGCGACGGCATGGCCGACATCGTCGGCTTCAGCTCAGCCGGCGTCTATGAGTCACTGGCTACAGGAGGCGGCCAATTCGCGATGCCCACGTTCGAGCTGGCCGCCTTCGGTGTCGACGCCGGCGGCTGGAGCAGCAACGATACCTACCCGCGGACGCTTGCAGACGTAAACGGGGACACCAGAGCCGACATCATCGCCTTCAGCGCTGCCGGCGTCTATGAGTCGCTGGCCACCGCAGGCGGGCACTTTGCGATGCCCACGTTCGAGCTGGCCGCCTTCGGTACCGACGCTGGCGGCTGGAGCAGCGACGACACCTACCCGCGCGAGCTGGCAGACGTAAACCTGGACGGCAGAGCCGACATCATCGGCTTCGGCGCTGCCGGCGTGTACGAGTCGCTCGCCACCACAGGCGGGCACTTTGCGATGCCCACGTTCGAGCTTGCCGCCTTCGGCACCATCGCCGGCGGTTGGAGCAGCGACAACACCTACCCGCGCGCGCTGGCAGACGTGAACGGGGACACCAGAGCCGACATCGTCGGTTTCGGCGCTGACGGTGTCTATGTGTCCCTGGGCACCGGAGGCGGGCACTTTGCCGCCCCTACGTTCGAGCTCGCCGCCTTCGGGACCAACGCCGGCGGCTGGACCAGCCAGGACCTCTACCCGCGCACGCTTGCGGACGTTAACGGCGACGGCATGGCCGACATCGTCGGTTTCGGCGCTGACGGTGTCTCTGTGTCCCTAGCCACCGGAGGCGGGCACTTTGCATCGCCGACATTCCTACTCCCGGCCTTTGGTGCCAATGCCGGCGGTTGGAACAGCGACAACGCCTACCCGCGCCAGCTGGCCGACATCACTGGGGATGGAAAGGCCGACATCATCGGCTTTGCTACGAACGGCGTATGGACTTCTACGTCCTCGGCGTGAACGGACACGACGACAATCGAATTTCAGCTTCCAAGTTCCAGTGCCAACCCATTCTCGATTGCGTTGGGGTTGGATGGAAACGCTTCACCGAGGTCGACGGCAACGCGATTGGCCGGCGCCATTACCGAATTCCCGTGGCGTGGCAATCCCGGGAGGCATTACGACTGGGCCGTTTAGTGGCGCGCCCGAAGAGATTCGAACTCCTGACCCCCAGATTCTGGTGCTCTATCCAGCTGAGCTACGGGCGCGTCTTGCGCATTCGCGCGGGAAATGTCCCCGAACCGAGCAAAGCCGCCGGGAACGCGCCTCTAGCTATAGGCTTCGGGCCGGCCATCATCCTCATCGTGACCGCCAGGCTGCAATTGTGGTGATGGCGTGCCACGGTCGATGAAGATGGGCACTACGCGTTCGCCGTCGCCGCCCGCCACACGCTCCAATTGGCTAATCTGCGATGCGCTGCGATCTTGCACGACGCCGCGCGGGGGGTGTCGTCCCGATTTCGCCGACTGGTCCGGTTACCCTCGATAGCGGCTCTCCCGATCAGCCCGCGAACCGATGTGGTGTGACAGCAAGCGACATCGCCGTCAGACTTGCGGTCAACTAACATAAGATCGTTTCGCCAATCTCGCGAAGCGCGCGCAAAGCGGCTGGTTTGGCGGCAACCGGTTCGTTGGACAACACAAGCCGCGTCCAAGGGGAGGACTGCCATGCAACGCATTGCCGTTTTCGCACTGACACTGGTGCTGACCGCTGTCGCCGCCGTGCCGCAGGCAAACGC
>JBKOXY010000176.1:0-5486 GCA_046725125.1 Pseudomonadota bacterium
GGGCTTTTCTGCATCGTGGCGCCGCGGTTCGTGCAGCATCGTGGCGTTTGCCGGACACGGGGGAGGGGGCATGGATCGCATTCGCATCTACGGCGGCCAAAGGCTCAACGGAACGATCCCGATCTCCGGCGCCAAGAACGCCACCTTGCCGTTGATGATCGCGAGCCTGCTCACCGACAAGACGCTCGTTCTCGACAACGTGCCTCGGCTCGCCGATGTGGGTCTGCTCCAGCGCATCCTCGGCAATCACGGCGTCGATATCATGGTGGGCGGCAAGCGTCCGGGCGAAACCCAATACGACGGCCAGACGCTCCACATCTCCGCCGCCAACGTCATCGACACCACGGCTCCCTATGAGCTGGTCTCGCGCATGCGGGCGAGCTTCTGGGTGGTCGCGCCGTTGGTCGCGCGCATGGGCGAGGCGAAAGTGTCGATGCCGGGCGGCTGCGCCATCGGCACGCGCCCGGTCGATCTTCTGATCATGGCGCTCGAACGTCTGGGCGCCGAAATCGAGATCGATCGCGGCTATGTGATCGCCCGCGCCAAGAACGGCCTCAAGGGCGGCGAGATCAAATTTCCCAAGGTGACGGTCGGCGGCACCCATACCGCGCTGATGGCGGCCTCGCTGGCGCGCGGCACCTCCGTCATCGAGAACGCCGCGCGCGAACCGGAGGTCAAGGACGTCGCCGATTGCCTCAACAAGATGGGCGCCAAAGTCACCGGCGCGGGCACCTCGCGCATCGTGGTCGAGGGCGTAGCGAAGCTTGATGGCGCTCGCCACCGCGTGCTGCCCGACCGCATCGAGACCGGCACCTATGCCATGGCCGCCGCGATGGCCGGCGGCGACGTGCTTTTGGAAAATGCGCGCAGCGAATTGCTGCAGGCGGCGCTCGACGTGCTCGTGCGGGCGGGCGTCGAGGTCACCGCGACCAATACCGGCGTGCGCGTCAAGCGCAACGGCTCCGGCCTCGCCCCGGTCGAGGTGACGACCTCGCCGTTCCCGGGCTTTCCGACCGATCTGCAGGCCCAGTTGATGGCGCTCATGACGCGGGCGAAAGGAATCTCCCGCATCACCGAGACGATCTTCGAGAACCGTTTCATGCACGTGCAAGAGCTGGTGCGGCTCGGCGCGCACATTCAGCTCGACGGCGAATGCGCCACCATCGAAGGTGTGAGCGCGCTCAAGGGTGCGCCGGTGATGGCCACGGATCTGCGCGCTTCGGTCTCCCTCGTCATCGCCGCGCTGGCGGCCGAGGGCGAGACCATCGTCAACCGCGTCTATCACCTCGACCGCGGCTTCGAGCGGCTGGAGGACAAGCTCGCGGCCTGCGGCGCCGCGATCGAGCGCCTCAGCGGGTAGTCCGCCGTCCACGCGCAATGTCCGTTCGGGTAGCTGCGGCCTTGACGCTCGTCCTGGCGCGTGTCCTGGCGCTTGTCCTGGCGCTCGCCGGCGGCGCCAATGCGCAGTTGGTAGATTGTCTCGGCGGTCAAAGACCGACCCAGGTGGCCGAGCTCATGTTCGGCCGCAACATCGGCGGCCGGATCGGCGTGAGCGAAGGCGACTTTGGCCGTTTCGTCGATCGCGAGATCATATCGCGCTTTCCGAACGGGCTCACCGTGTTCAATGCCGCAGGCCAGTGGCGGGATCAGGCCAGCAGCAAGATCGTTCGCGAGCCGAGCAAGATCGTGCAGATCGTGCTCCCCGGCCAGGTCGGGGACATTGCGCGGCTCAACGAGATCGTCGAAGCCTACAAGACCCGCTTCAAACAACAATCGGTCGGCATGATCGTGCGGCCGGCCTGCGTGTCGTTCTAGTCCCGGTGGCCGGGCGGGCGGAATCGGCCCCTCGCCACCGCTTGCGCCCCCGCTGGGCGCTTCCTAATTACCTCCATAACGCCGAAAATGGCAGGGAGCGCGCGTCATGGAGCCGGTGAAGTTCGTCGCCCTTGACCGGGACGACCTCGAAGTCGTGTCGACCCATCTGCAGGATGCGCTCGTCAAGGTGGCCGACGTCATGTGGCGTCCGCACGAAAAGCGCCTGGTGATAGCGCTGAGCCGCTTCGACTGGCTCTCCGCAGAGGGGACAAAGCCCGAACTCAGACGCTGCCGCGCGGCGCTGCGCTTCGAGCGCGTCAAATGCTGCAAATGCCGAAACGTCAATCCGGCCGGCAAGGACGCGGTGCTCAACCTGCTCGCGGTCGAATTTTCCGAGACCGATCCGCCGGCCGGGATCGTGAACCTCATTTTCTCGGGCGGGGGGACGCTGCGGCTCGAGGTCGAATGCCTGGAAGCCGAGCTCGCCGATCTAGGGCCGTCCTGGCCGGCGGCCGTGCGTCCAATTCATACTGACGACACCACCGACGCCCGGGGTTGACGGCTTCTCGCAGCCACGCCATTGACCGCTGATCCGGCCCGCCGGTAGGACAGGGCCATGCCGATCCGTCTCGACCGCCGCGCCCCTGATTTCGGCGAGCGTTTCCGCGCCTTTCTCGCCACCAAGCGCGAGGCGTCGGCCGACGTTGACGCGGTCGTGCGCGCGATCATTGCGGACGTCGCTGCCCGCGGCGATCGCGCCTTGATCGAGCTCAGCCGGAAATTGGACCGAGTCGATCTCGACCAAACCGGCTTGCGCGTAGGGGCCGATGAGATCGATGCGGCCTATGCGGCCTGCGACCGTCGGGCGCTCGATGCGCTCGCGCTCGCGCGCGATCGGATCGAGGCCTGTCACCGCCGCCAGCTCCCGGCTGACGAGCGCTTCATCGATCCGCTGGGGGTCGAGCTTGGATCGCGCTGGAGCGCGATCGAGGCGGTCGGCCTCTACGTCCCTGGCGGCACCGCAGCCTATCCGTCCTCGGTGCTGATGAATGCGGTGCCGGCCAAGGTCGCCGGCGTTCCACGGCTGGTGATGGTCGTGCCGGCGCCGGAGGGCAAGCTTGCGCCGCTCGTGCTCGCGGCGGCGAAGCTCGCCGGCCTCGACGAAATCTATCGCGTCGGGGGCGCCCAGGCGGTGGCCGCGCTCGCCCATGGCACCGAGACGATCGCGCCGGTTGCCAAGATCGTCGGCCCCGGCAACGCCTATGTGGCGGCGGCCAAGCGTATTGTGTTCGGCAAGGTCGGTATCGACATGATCGCCGGGCCTTCGGAAGTGCTGATTCTCGCCGACAAGACCGGTCACGCCGATTGGATCGCGGCCGATCTGCTGGCGCAGGCGGAGCATGATGCGAGCGCCCAGCCGATCCTGATCACGGATGACGCCGCTCTCGCCGAGGCGGTGGAGACGGCCGTTGGCGCGCAGCTTCCCTCGCTGCCGCGCGCCGCGGTCGCGGGCGCCTCCTGGCGCGATTTCGGCGCCATTATCCTGGTCGGCGCGCTCGCTGACGCCGTGCCTCTCGTCGACGCCATCGCACCGGAGCATCTCGAGATCCAGAGTGAGGATGCCGAGCGTCTTGCCGGCCGCATCCGCAATGCCGGCGCCATTTTCCTCGGGCCCCACACGCCCGAGGCGATCGGCGACTATGTCGGCGGCTCGAACCACGTGCTGCCGACCGCGCGCTCGGCCCGCTTCTCCTCGGGACTGGGCGTGCTCGACTTCATGAAGCGCACGTCGATTCTCAAATGCGGGCCCGATCAGTTGCGCGCGCTCGGCCCTGCCGCCGTCGCGTTGGGTGAAGCCGAGGGGCTCGACGGTCACGCCCGCTCGGTGACGATGCGCTTCAATCCGAAATGACACGCTCGGAACGCGCGTCCCAGCGAAAGAAGAACCGCCTCGTCGCGGTGACGCTAGACGAAAATTCGATTGGCCGGTCGAATCCCGACGTCGAGCACGAGCGTGCCGTCGCGATCTACGATCTGCTCGAAGACAATACCTTTGCCACGAACGACGATGACGAGGGGCCGTTTGCGCTGCATTTGAGCGTCAGCGGAGCGCGCCTCGTGTTCGACATCAGGCGCGCGGATGGCGCGCCGGTGGTGGCTCATCTTCTGTCGCTCTCGCCGCTGCGGCGCATCGTCAAGGACTACTACACCGTCTGCGACAGCTATTACGCGGCAATTCGCACTGCGACGCCCGACCGCATCGAGGCGCTCGACATGGGCCGGCGCGCCCTCCACGACGAGGGCTCCAACATCTTGATGGAGCGGCTCGCGCGCAAAGTAAGACTCGATTTCGATACTGCGCGCCGCCTGTTCACGTTGATCTGCGTGTTGCATTGGAAGGGGTGAAGGGAGCGCCGGCGTCGCGGCCGCAGGCGGTGTTGTTCGCCTGCGGCATGAATTCCGTGCGCTCGCCCATGGCCGCGGCGCTGCTCAAGCAAATGCTCGGCACCTCGCTCTACGTCGGCTCGGCGGGCGTGCGCAAAGGCGAGCTCGATGCCTTCGCGGCCGCCGCGATGGAGGAGATCGGCATCGACATCAACGCGCACCGGCCGGTGACTTTCGAAGAACTCGACGATTTGGAGGGGCTGAATTTCGACCTGATCGTCACGCTTTCGCCTGAAGCGCACCACAAAGCGCTCGAATTGACCCGCACGCTCGCCGCCGATGTCGAATATTGGCCAACCGCGGATCCGACCGCGATCGAAGGCAGCCGCGAGCAGCGGATGAACGCGTATCGGGAGGTGCGTGATCAGTTGCTGAAACGGATCAGGGAGCGCTTTTCTCCTCGCCATCGGGGCAACGAGTGACAAACCCATGGTCAGCGGTTGTCGGATGGGCGTGATTCCGCTAGGTTCGCGCCTTCGGGGCGGCGCGATCCGCCGCGCTGTTTCCAAAATGCCGGAGAGCGGATGGCAAAGGAAGAACTCTTGGAATTTCCCGGTGTTGTGACGGAGCTGCTTCCGAACGCCACGTTCCGGGTCAAACTCGAAAACGAACATGAGATCATCGCCCACACCGCCGGCCGCATGCGTAAGAACCGCATCCGCGTGCTGGCGGGCGACAAAGTGCTGGTCGAGATGACGCCCTACGATCTGACCAAGGGTCGTATCACCTATCGATTCAAATAATCGCGGTTCTCCAAGCTCACGACCTCCGTCCATGCAGTCGCTGCGCAAGCAAAAATGATCGGCCGGCCCAAGCTCGTCCTCGCGTCCGGCTCGCCCCGCCGAGTCACGCTCATCAATCAGGCCGGCATCGAGCCCGATGCGTTGCGCCCCGCCAACGTCGACGAGACGCCGAGGCGAGGAGAGCTGCCGCGCGCTTGCGCGAATCGGCTCGCGCGCGCCAAGGCCGAGGTGGCGCTCGATCTGGTGCGCGCCGACGAGGAGCTCCAGGGTGCCTATATCCTCGCCGCCGATACCGTGGTCGCGGTCGGTCGGCGCATCCTGCCCAAGCCCGAACTGGTCGATGAAGCCTCCGAATGCCTGCGCCTCCTGTCCGGGCGCAATCACCGCGTCCACACGGCGATCTGCCTGGTGACGCCGAAAGAGGCCTACCGCCAGCGCTTGGTCGAGACGCGCGTGCGCTTCAAGCGCCTGTCGGAGGACGAC
>JBKOXY010000034.1:0-3357 GCA_046725125.1 Pseudomonadota bacterium
CGGCCCCGGCGGCACGCCGTGGATCATCAGCGCGGCGATCAGCACGGCGGTGATCGGGCCGGTCGGAAGGCCGAGCGCCAGCATGGGCACGAAGGCGCCGGTCGAGGCCGCGTTATTCGCCGATTCCGGTCCGGCAACGCCAGCGACCGCGCCCTTGCCGAATTCTTCCGGGTGCTTGGAGACGCGTCGCTCGACCGCATAGGACAGGAAACTCGAAATGATGTGGGCGGAGCCGGGGGTGAGCCCGATCAGAAAGCCGAGCACGGAACCGCGGGCGATCGGCATGGCCGATTGCCGCCATTCCTGGCGGTTCGGCAAGAGCTGGCGCAGCTTGGGCGCAATCACCTTGCCGACGACGGCGGCGGACGGCGTCGACAGGATCTCGCCGAGCCCGAACAGGCCGATCGCGACCGGGACGATGCCGATCCCGTCGCCGAGTTCGGCGATGTCGAAGGAGTAGCGGAAGTGGCCGGTCATGTTGTCGATGCCGATGGTGCCGAGCAGGAGCCCGAAACACGCCATCAGCAGCGTGCGCGGCAGCGAGGTCGAGGACATATAGGCGAGGAAAATGAGTCCGAGCACGAGCAGCGCGGTGTATTCCGGCGGTCCGAAGCGCAGCGCAAAGGTGGCGAGCGGCGGCGCGATCAATGTCAGCATGATCACCCCGAACGTGCCGGCGATCCATGAGCCGACGGCGGCGATGCACAACGCCGCGCCCGCGCGCCCTTTCTGCGCCATGGCGTAGCCGTCGATGCAGGTCATGACCGAGGCGGCTTCGCCCGGAATCCGCATCAGGATCGAGGTGGTCGAGCCGCCATATTGCGAGCCGTAATAGATGCCGGCAAGCATCACCACCGACTTGGTCGTGTCGAGCCCAAAGGTCGCGGGCAGAAGAATGCTGATGCCGGAGAGCGGTCCGATGCCGGGCAATACACCGACGATGGTGCCGACCAGGCATCCGAGAAAGGCGTACCACAACACATCGGGCTGGAGCGCGACCGAGAAGCCGAGCAGCAGGCTTTCCACCGTGCCCATCGCTAGAATCCGAGAATGCCGCGCTCGAGCGACGTCTTGAGCGCCGCGGCGAACAATAGATAGGTCAGCGCAACAACGCCGATGCTGAAGGCGGCGGCGGCAAGCGGGTGGCGCCGCTCGGCGCCGAAGGTCAGCGCAAACAGCAGCAGCGTCATCGTGACGAGGAAACCCAGCGTTTGGTAGAGCGCGATGGCGGCGGCGGTGATCGCGACGACCGTCACCGCGTGCCGCAGGTCGCCCCATGGAACGGTCGCGATCGGCGCGCTCTCGTTCGCGCGCAGGATGAGCAGCAGAGCGAAGAAGATGAGCAGTCCGGCGACGAGCTTCGGCATCATGCCCGCGCCGGGAAACGACAGCGTGCCGACGGGCAGGTCGCCGCTGAGCGCAAACACGAACACGCCGAAGGCGACAAAGACGCCGCCGGCGATGTGGTCGCTACGCAGAGTCACGGTCTCTCCGTTCCCCTCCCTCTGGTCTCTCCATCCGCTTCCCCAAGGCGCGCTGGCATTGTGGACGGGATGAGGGCGGGGGCGCCGAGGTTGCGCGCTCCGCAATCGTGACGTGATCGGGCTCGACTACCCCTCGACTTTACCGATGGAGCGGATGGCCGCCTCGATGCGCCTGCTGTCGGCGTCCCAGAATGCCGCGAATTCCGGCTGATCCATATACGCGAGCTCCTGGCCGAGATTGGCGAGCGCGGCCTTGAACTGCTCGCCGTGCGCCGCCTTGTTCAGCAGCTCGCGCAGATAGGTAATGACGTTCGCCGGCGTGCCTTTGGGCGCGAACAGGCCGACCCAGAGATAATATTCGATGTCGTAGCCGGCCTCCTTCATGGTCGGCACATCGGGCAGCGCCGGCGAGCGCTGCGTGCCGAACAAGGCGAGCGGACGCGCCTTGCCGGCCTTGATCTGGGAGAGGCTCGCCGAAATCGAGGACACCAGCACCTGCGAATTGTTGCCGAGGAATGCGGTCAACGCCGGCCCGCCGCCTTGGGTCGGCAGATGCCGCAGTTTCAATCCGCCGGCCGCCGCGGTGAACAGCGCGGTCGGAATGTGGAGCGCGCCGTAAAGGCCCGACGAGCTGAAGATGATTTCGTTCGGACGCTTCTTGGCGTCGTCGACCAGGTCCTTGAGGGTTTTGTAGGGCTGCTGATCATTGACGATCAGCACGCACGGATCGGCCACGAAGCGCGCGATCGGGATGAAGTCGGCGCGTGTGAACTTCGGCGTACGTCCGAACAGCTTGTCGACCTCGGCGAAGCCGGAGATCGACGTGATGTGGAGAAGCAACGTGTAGCCGTCGGGCTTGGCATTGGCGACGAACTGCGCGCCGACCGCACCGGCGGCACCGGCCTTGGTTTCGATCACCACCGGCTTCTGCACCATCGGCTCCATGACCGCTGCAAGCGGGCGGCCGACCACGTCCGCGGCGCCGCCCGGCGGGAACGGATTGATCATCACGATGGCGTGGGTTGGATAGGCTGCGTCTTGCGCGAAGGACACCCTGAGGGTGGTCGCTGCGGCGGCGGAGCCGAAGACGAAGCTGCGTCGATCCACGCTGTCCTCCCAGGATTGCGCCGGGCTTGAGGCCGCACCGGTTTCGTGCGGTCCGCGATGCTAGGAGGCGCGCCCGGTAGGGTCAACCGCGTGTTCCGCGGCATTTGGCATCGCACGGTCGCTACACGATGATCTCGAGGTGCGCGTCCAGCTGGCGGAACCGCTGCGCACGTTGACCGGAAAGCAACTCACCGTCGCTTGGCCCGCAGTAAGCGCTGACGCTTGCGATTCGCGCTGGGAGCGCCGAGTGTACTGCTCGTTGGAGCTGACACGCGAGCGAGGACATCACCATGCCGGCCTATTGGGTTGCGCGGTCGAAGATCAACGATCCGGTCGAATACAAGAAGTACACCGACCTGGTGCCGGCCATCATCGCCAAGTTCGGCGGCAAGGTGCTCGCGCGCGGCGGCCGCTATCAGATCATGGAAGGGCCGGCCAAATTCCACCGCTTCGTGGTGATCGAGTTCCCGACCTTCGAGCAAGGCGTCGCCTGCTTCACCTCGCCCGAATACGACCGCGCCGCGGCCTTCCGCCGCAACGGCGCGGGCGAGGTCGAGACCATCGTGGTCGAAGGCGGCGACCCGACGCGCTAGCGGCGCATGAACGGGCGGGGGCCCACTAGTGGGGCGGTTCAGAAGTCCGCATCATTTTTGCAGCGAGTCCGAAATGCGGACTTCTGAACCAAAGCCACACTAGATCAATAAGTTGCTAGTGTCCTTCGATTCCGAAGTTCGCAAACGAGGCTGCGGCACAATGATGCGAACTT
>JBKOXY010000502.1:0-1912 GCA_046725125.1 Pseudomonadota bacterium
CCACGCAAGTCGTCAGTAGGAAATTGCGCATCGGAATCCTCCCTGCGACAGTGCCGCGGGTGACCGACGCGAGAGCACACGCAGTACTGGCGGGTCGGCACCCATTCAATGGGAAGACTTCCGGCAGCGTGTCACAGCGCACCGGAGGCGTAGGCGCAACCTAGCACTTATGCCCCCGCCTGGCTTACGAGGATACGTCAGGTTCCCAAAGCCGACGTTCTTGAAGCCGGAAGTCGCAAGAAGCCTATTCCCGCGACTAATCGGCCGCAACCATCATTTTCGGCGTTTGTTGAGGCGACCGGGCTTGACGCCGCCAAAAATTTTGACGAGGCGCAGAATATCGATCGTCTCTTGCGCAGTGAGGTCCTTCTCGCTGGTGCCATGCAACCCATGCATCAACTTGCACGAGGCGAGGATGCGCGTTGTGTTGCTTGCTTCAATCGCATTCGGACTCGTGGGCTCTTCCGTCGGCACCCGCGGCCGGGCAAAGGATCGGCCCACATTCGCACTGCAATGATGCCGAGGCCGCAGCCATGGGCATCAGGCTGCAAGCACCCCTGACGCCTTGGCGACGTGGGCGGCGATGGCATCCATCAAGGCCGGCGAAAGGCAGTCATAGGGTTCGAGATGCAGCTCTTTCAATCGAGATCGGACCGCGCTCATCTGAGCGGGCGGAGCGCCGGACTCGATGATCGAGGAGACAAATGCCGCGAACTCGGGAGCCGCCCAGCCCTGGTCCTTTGAGAGCTCGGTATGGATGAAATCGAACCCGTAGAACGGGTGCTTTGTGTTCTCGATGCGGCCGTACATGTGGACGCCACAATCCCTACAGGCGTACCGCTGAATGGCGGCATTGGCATCCACGACTTTGAGCTTGTCGGCATTCTTGGACACGCGGAGCTTGTCGCGCGGCACAACGGCGACTTGCGAGAACAGCGCGCCCGCGGGCTTCCAGCATTTGGTGCATCCACAGACGTGATTATAGGCGCACTGGGACGTAACGCTCACCTCGACGGGATTGCTCGCGCATTTGCACACGAGCGTCCCTCCCCGCGAAGTTGGGCGAGCCGGGCTTCACGCCGTTGTCCACTGCCGGGTGAATTGAGATGTTCGCCATAGCTTATTCTCCCAAAGTTGGTTGGCAACGACGAATTGCTGCGCCGTAGCATCGGTCAGTGATCCGAGCTCCGAAGATTTCGAATGGTACCTGTCCGACCGGCCCGCGCTCTTGCGAGAAGGTTCAATTTCAGTCAGGCTTCTTTGTGTAATGCTTTTCTTTCGATACTTGAAGTTTTTTCTCGACCTGGGAGTTCGCATGGTCCGGGGGCCGCAACCCATACGAGCGCCGGACCGCCATCGTTGGGACGGGTGAGTGGGACCCTTCATGCGGCTGTTATCTTCGCCGCCGCTGCAACGCCGCGGGATTTCGCTCCCGGCGACGACCTTTTCACGTGCGTCATCCACCTCAGCTCGTGCCAACCAAGTTGCCGAGGAGGAAAACTGTCATGAAAACCCGCGCCGCCGTTGCATTGGAAAAGGGCAAGCCGCTCACGATCACGGAAGTCGAGCTGGAGGGTCCGAAAGCCTCCGAAGTCCTGGTCGAGGTAAAGGCCACCGGCATCTGTCACACCGACGAGTTCACGCTCTCCGGCGCCGATCCGGAAGGACTATTCCCGGCCATCCTCGGACATGAGGGCGCCGGCATCGTGGTCGACGTGGGGCCGGGTGTGACCAGCGTGAAGAAGGGCGACCACGTCATTCCGCTCTATTCGCCGGAATGCCGGCAATGCCCGTCCTGCCTGTCGCGTAAAACCAATCTCTGCACCGCCATCCGCGCGACCCAGGGTCAGGGCGTGATGCCCGATGGCACGTCGCGCTTCTCGCTCTCCGGCAAGAAGCTCCACCACTATAT
>JBKOXY010000048.1:0-7820 GCA_046725125.1 Pseudomonadota bacterium
ATGTCCGAAGTGAAAGACGAGCTCGACCCTCCCTTCGAGATCCTCGAGCCGGCCGAGTGGCGCGGGCCGGTCGTGTTCAACTCCCCGCACAGCGGAAGCGTGTATCCGCGCGCGTTCCTGACCGCCTCGCGGCTCGAGATGACGACGCTGCGCCGCTCCGAGGACAGCTTCGTCGACGAACTCAACCTCGGCGTCGTGCGGCGGGGCTATCCGCTCATGCGGGCGCACTTTCCGCGCTGCTACGTGGACGTCAACCGCGAGCCCTACGAACTCGATCCGCGCATGTTCGACGGCCGGCTGCCCTCCTTCGCCAACACCCGCTCCATGCGCGTGGCGGGAGGATTAGGCACCGTTGCGCGGGTGGTGGGTGATGCCCAGGAAATCTACCGCCAGCGCATTCCCGTCGACGACGCGATCAGGCGAATAGAAGGGCTCTACAAGCCCTATCACCGCGCCCTGCGCCGCCTGTTCACGCGCGTTCATAGGGACTTCGGAGCCGCCGTCCTGATCGATTGTCACTCCATGCCTTCGAGCGCCGGCGCCAAGGACGAGCGCCCGCGCGCCGACGTGGTGCTGGGTGACCGCTATGGCACTAGTTGCGTGGCGGCGGTGGCGGAGACGATCGAATCGACGCTGCGCGCGCAAGGCTACTCGGTCAGCCGCAACAAGCCTTATGCCGGAGGCTTCATCACCGAACACTACGGCAATCCGGCCGCCGGCCTGCACGCCATCCAACTCGAACTCAACCGCGCGCTTTACATGGACGAGCGGCGTTTCGAGCGCTCGGCGTCCTTCGCGCGTTTGGCTGCCGACCTCGAGACGCTCGCCGATTGCCTTGCCGCCATCCCGATCCAGGAATTGCGGCCCTACCGGGCGGCGGCCGAGTAAGCAGCCGTTCACGATCCTCGAAAAAAAAGGGCCGCTTGCAACAGCAAGCGGCCCAAGTCTAGGGAGGAAACGCCCAAGGAGGGCGGCGGTAACGCCAGGCGCTACCGCACCGCAAAAACATACACCGCAACGCACAAATAGCAAGGGGAAAAGTAAGCGATGTTTACCCTTTTGTGGGGCATGGGTGCCCCTCTTGCTATGCAGGAAGCGTCGGTTTCGTCCCCGTTCCGCGATCCCCCACAGGATCGCGCGAGCCCGAATAGACCAGAGTGGTCAATAAGATAAATCCCGCCTGCAGGCCGAATACCAGGCGATAAGCGACAAGCTCATAGGCGCCGTCCGGCCCTGTGGGAAACATTCCGATCACGAACCCGCTGATGCTCTGGGCCAGGAAGGTGCCGCCCATGGTGCCCATGTTGAGCACGGTGAGGCCGCGTCCAACCTGATGGGCCGAGAACAACGCCTTGCCGTGCGCGACCAGCACCGGGCCGTAGGCGCTCAGAAAACCAAAGGCTGCAAACCACGCGACCAGCACGAATGGCGTGAGCGTTCCCACCAGCGCGAGATAGCCGAGCATCGCGGCCGTCGCGCTTGCGCCCACCAGGACCGGCAGCTTGTGGCTCCCGGTCAGGCGGTCGAGCGGCCCCCACAGCATGGATCCCACGATCTGGGTGAGCACCGGGATGAGCAGGAAACTGCCGCGCTGTTCGAGATCGTAGCCGTAGATGTGCGTGAGGTAGGGCCCGCCCCAGAGGCCGACGATGAGGCCGAACGATGAATAGGCCACGAGGTTCATGACAAACAGCCGTCCAACCGAGGGGGGTGCGCAGGACCGCGAGAATGCCGGACAAGCTCTCGCGCAACGTCTCGCGGCTGCGCGCGGAGGCAGCGTCGTCCTTGACCACGAGCGCAATCAACAGGCCGATCAGAAACGTGACCGCTGCTACGCCGAGAAAACTTCCGCGCCACCCAATCGTCGCGGTCGAAAAGGCGAGCGGAGCCGTGGCCAGGAGCGCTCCCAGCGTTCCGATCCCGACCTGCAGCCCGGCGAGCGTGGCAAAGCGATCGGGTGGAAACCGCCGGGCGTAGACGGCGAGCGAGGCCACGAACGAGCCCGCCGTTCCCAACCCCAGCAGCGCCCGGCCGAAGATCAGAACCCCGGGGCTCGCAGCGCACGCGAACACGACGGCGCCGATGACCGTGATCGCTGCGCCGACCACCAGACAAATCCGCGGGCCGAATCGGTCGAGCGCCATGCCGAGCGGAATCTGGACGGCGGCGAACGCCAAAAAGAAGATGCTCGACAAGAGACCGATCTCGGCCGGTGAAAGGCCGAGATCCGCCGCCAGGTTGGGCGCGATGACGCCAACCGAATTGCGCAGGAACTGGCTGACGATGTAGATCGAGACCAGCGTGGCGACGAGCGTGATGGCGGCGCCCGAAATCGCCGTGCGCACGGCGCTTTGAATGCTCATGAACCCGGCCTTTGACCGGCCGAGCACGGGCCGGCAATGCTACCTCGCATGGTGCCGCCGGACCGACAAGGCGGTGCGGGCGGTTGCCGGACATGCCGGTCTTCGATAGGTCGAATGGCGGCGCCGGTGAGGGGCGCGCAACATGACGGCGATCGACTTTTCGGCGTTCGTGAATGAGCTCGCAACCGTGTCGGGCGAGACCATCCTGCCGTTCTTCCGCACCGCGCTCAGCATCGAGGACAAGGGCCGCCCCGGCGGCTTCGATCCCGTCACCGCCGCCGATCATGCGGCCGAAACGGCGATGCGCACGCTCATCCGCCGAACCTTTCCGGATCATGGCATCATCGGCGAGGAATACGGCAAGGAGCGCGCCGACGCCGAATATGTATGGGTGCTCGATCCCATCGACGGGACGAAATCCTTCATCTCCGGCATGCCGGCCTGGGGCACGCTGATCGCCTTGCTACGTTCGGGCGAACCGGTGTTCGGCATGATGAACCAACCCTTCACCCGCGAGCGCTTCAGCGGCGACGGCGGACGGGCGCACTACCGCGGTCCGACCGGAGAACGCGATTTGCGGGTAAGCGCCTGCGCCGATCTCGCCAAGGCGGTCTTGTTCACGACCAGCCCACTGCTGATGAATGCGCACGACCGTGAGACCTTCGGCCGAGTCGAGCAGACGGTGCGGCTATCGCGCTACGGCGGCGACTGCTACGCCTATTGCATGCTTGCGGCGGGCCACGTCGATCTGGTGATCGAGACGGAGCTCAAGCCCTACGACGTGCTTCCGCTCGTGCCGATCATCGCCGGCGCCGGCGGGATCATCACCACCTGGGAGGGAGGCGCCCCGCACGCGGGCGGGCGCATCATCGCGGCCGGCGACAAGCGCGTGCATGCGGCGGCGATGGAGGTGCTCGGCGGTAAATAGGCGTCAGACGCAAGACCTCACGCCCGATCCTTCAGTCCCGCTCACTTGAACAGCGGGGTGCCCGGCACGAACGCGTCGAACGCAGCCAAGGCCTGGATGCGAAAACGATCCTGCTCCATCAGCAGCTCGTGGCGCGCGCCCGGCACGACGAGGTGCGAGCCGGCACGCAGCTGCAGCGCGAATTCGCCGATCGCGGGCGTCGATACGATCCCGTCCATGCCCGCAGCGAGGATCAGAATCGGCTGCCGGATGCTTGCAGGGTAGCGCGCTTCGGACAGCTCGCTCATCACCCGGAACGCGGCATCCGCCCACCCCACCGTCGGCGAACCGATCGCCAGCGCCGGCTCGGCCTCGAGCACCGCGACGTTGCGGGCGTAGCGCACGGGATCGGAGGTGAGCAGGTTGCCGGCGAAAGGACGCTGCATCATCGCCGATGCGCTGCCGCCGGGAACGTAGAGCGCGCTGAGGCCGATCGAGCGCAGGACCTTGACCATGATGCGGGTCGTCGCGAGCCGACGCATTCCCGGGAGCGCGATCATCGGTGCGAGCAGGACCATGCGATCGAACCAGCGATGTCCAGCGTGGGCCGCGTTCAGCAGAATCGTCGCACCCATGGACTGGCCGAGCGCAAACAGCGGCGGCGGGCAATCGGGAAGAACAACCTCGTTGATGAAGGCTTCGAGATCGATCTGGTATTGAGAGAAACTCCGCACATAGCCTTTGCGCGGGTTGCGCAGCACCCGGTCCGACAGCCCTTGTCCGCGCCAATCGAGGGTGGCGACGGCGAAGCCGCGAGCGCGCAGGTCGCGTACGGTCTCGAAATATTTCTCGATGAATTCGGAGCGGCCCTGAAACAGGCAGACCGTGCCCTTGCGGCCCGGCGGCGGCGCCCAGCGCGCGAAACGCAGCGACACCCCGTCGGGGGTCTTGAGGGTTCCCGTGACGACGGCGTCCGGCACCGGATTGGCGGGGATGGAAACGAGGGTCATGCGGGGAGGCTCGCGCACGCCTTATAGCAGGGCGCCCGGTTCCCTCAATCCAACCGACAGGCAGGAATCGGCGTGGCCAGGAGCGCCCGCAACTCGCCGGAATTTCGAGAAAATCTCGTATATTTTCAACCTATTGCCCCTCTTGCAGCACCTCGGCCCGATCCCCACATGGGGTACGCGCAGGCCCCTCGGGGCTGCGCAAACGAACCGGTCCGGCCCGCTGGGGCGGACCCTCCGCATTTCGCTCAACTACGAGGTTATGCCATGCGAACTTTCGATCTTGCTCCCCTCTATCGTTCGACCGTCGGTTTCGACCGGCTCTTCTCCATGCTCGACGGCTTCGAGGCCACTCCGGGCTATCCGCCCTACAATATCGAGCGCACCGGCGAGAACGCCTATCGCATCTCGGTGGCGGTGGCCGGCTTCAGCGAGAACGAGCTTTCGATCGAAGCGAAGGAAAACACGCTGACGATCAAAGGCGAGAAACAGACGAAGGACGAGAAGAACAGCGGCGAGGTGCTCTACCAGGGCATCGCGGCGCGCGCGTTCGAGCGCGTCTTCCAGCTTGCCGACTATGTCCAGGTCAAGGGCGCGGCCCTCGAGAATGGACTCCTGCACGTCGATCTCGTGCGCGAGATTCCCGAGGCGAAGAAGCCCCGCCAGATCCCGATCGGGAATGGCCAGGCCAAGGTCGTCGAAGCCAAGGCTGCGTAAGCGGTCAGCTCGATCCGAGGGAGCGCCCCGGTTTCCGGGGCGCTTTCATTTTGCGGATCTCACTCATAGTCATACGGGTCGGCGGGTGCCGTCGCCGGACTAGCCGGCGCGGTGACCGTACCCGTCGTCCCGTTGGTTTTGGTGTCTTTGGCTGCGCCTTGCGCTGCCGCCGGGCCGGTGACCGGCTGGGCGGGCGGCGACGCGGTCGAGGCCACCTTCGGCCGTGGCCGCGGCAGCGGCGGGCCGGCTGGCGCGGGGGGCTCGTGCGGCGCACCCGCTGTGGGCCCTAATCCGCCCGCACCAGGAGCGTTCAGCAGCGGACCTTCGATGCCGCCATCGGGAACCATGGCCACCGGCCGTGGGGGCCGCCCGAATGCCGGCGGCCGCAGGAGCGGCATGGCGTAGCGGGGTTCCATTAGCGGAACGACTTTGATGATGCGCCCCAGGCGGGCATCCACGATCACCCGAACTTCTTCACCGGCATCATCGATCGCGCGCACGGCATAGGCCTGTCCCTGACGGACCGGCCGGCCGAGCGGCTCGAGCCCAGTCGAGCGCACGATCGCGGCGACCTCGTAGGGCGGAAGTATCATTCCATCGCCCGGGTAGACGGTGCCGGGGTAAGGAGGCGGAACCGGTTGCGCCAATCCCGCCGGCGCCGCCGCGAGCGTGAATGCGAGGATGCTCGCGCAAACTAGAACTCGCTGTTTCAAGACACGATCCCCCGATCGGATTACCTGCGTTCGAGCCCGGAGGTGACCGCAAGCGCGAAACGCAGCGCGGTCAATGACCGCATAACTTGTCTGTGTGTGCCTGCAACGATAGCCGGGAATAGGGCGTAGCTTGGGCGTTGGCGTGGCATCAAAAAGCACGTGCGACCGCCACGAAGCGGTCGACCTCGTCCGCCGTGGTGGCAAACGAGGTGACGAGGCGCACGAGCGTTGCATCGCGCGGCGGCGCAACGCTGTTGGATCGTGCATCGGTCGTCCACGGATAATAGCTCGCTCCCGCCGCCTTGAGCCGCGCGTCGACCCGCGACGGCAACGCGACGAACACCTCATTGGCCTCCACCGGCCACACCGGGACGAGGTCTGCGGCGGCAAGCCCTGCTGCAAGCCGATCGGCCATGGCATTGGCGTGGCGCGCGAGCTCGAGCCAAAGATCGTCGGCCAGATAGGCTTCGATCTGGGCAGCGAGGAAGCGATGCTTGGAGATGAGATGCCCGCCCCGCTTGCGCCGCTCCGACATTTTTGCACCCCGCGCCGGATCGAAGAACACCACGGCTTCCGCGGCAAGCGCGCCGCCCTTGGTGGCCCCGAACGATAGGGCGTCGACGCCCGCCATCCAGGTTGCTTGCGCCGGCGAGGCGTTCATGCGCGCGATCGCGTTGCCGATGCGCGCGCCGTCGAGGTGCAGCGCGAGCCCGCGCGCATGGGCGATCTCGGCGAGCTCGCGGATTTCGTCCGGCCGATAGATGGTGCCGGCCTCGGTCGCCTGCGAGAGCGACAGCACCGCTGGGCTCACATGATGCGGCCCACCCCATGGCCCCGCCTCGAGCGCGCGCCGCAGCGTCTCGGGGGCGATCTTGCCGGCTTCGCCCGCAAGCCCCACGAGCTTGATTCCACCGCCGAAGAATTCCGGCGCGCCGCATTCGTCCGTTGCGATGTGCGCCTCGTGATGGCAGAGCACGGCGCCCCAGGGCGGGGTGAGATGCGCCAGCGCGAGCGCGTTCGCCGCGGTTCCGGTGGGCACCAGGAAGACCGCGACGTCGTGGGCGAAAATTTCCGCGAATCGCGCCTCGACCCGTCTGGTCCACGCATCGTGGCCGTAAGCCAGTGCCACGCCGGCATTCGCCCTCGAAATGGCGGCAAGGATCTGGGGCGCGATCCCGGCCGCGTTGTCACTTGCGAAATTCATGCGGGCCTCTCCGTGCGCTTGCTTCGCCCAAGGCGTCGCGCGTTGCCTCCGCCGGGAGACCGGGGCGGCTTCATCATGCTGACCCGCAGGGCGAGCGAAAAGCGCGCAACTAACGCAACCAGCGCCGATGGCGCCCGCGGATCGGCCGGACGAATTCGGTATCGGGAGCGCGTGCCCCGTAAATTTGCTCCGATGGCCTTTTAGGCACCGGGTGAGGAAACTTCGAACGCAAAAGACGATTTTCTCGATAGGCGAACTCTTGCGTTCATGATTAGAATTTGGCAAGGTAAAGTAGGACAGTATTGCTGTCCCAATTGGCGGCCCGCCCGATGCGCCTCGGCCGGTTTGTCATCCGGCCCGCATCGGACGGTGATAAGCGGAGCCATCGGGCATCGCCGGGCTGCCTAAGACGAGCGGCCATACGCGCCTGAGCCGAAGCGCGGTAGCAAGAAGGCCGCCAATGACCAGCGGTGCCGTTGGGGCCCGTGACGCCGATCGGCGTTGCGGACGCGAGCGATGCGCCAAGCAGCAAACGCTTCCTCGGCGTTTGCGCCGGGGTGAGAGGCGAGGACGAGGATGGGCGCGCCACGACATCGCGCAAAGAGAGCAGGTGACCGGGTCGCGCCGAGCGCGCGAGCGCTCGGCTTTGGCGACAGCACGGATCCGGGACTGCCGCCGGCGCAGGGCCTTTATGATCCCGCGCTCGACAAGGATTCCTGCGGTGTGGGCTTTATTGCCGACATCAAGGGCAGGAGATCGCACAAGCTGATCGAGGACGCGCTCGCCATCCTCTGCAACCTCGAACATCGCGGGGCGGTCGGCGCCGATCCGCGCGCCGGCGACGGCGCCGGCATTCTGGTGCAGATCCCGCACAAGTTCTTCGCCAAGAAGGCGGACCGCCTCGGCTTT
>JBKOXY010000258.1:0-8888 GCA_046725125.1 Pseudomonadota bacterium
GCGCTCGCCCACGCCTGCGGCGAGCAGGCGACCGGATAGTGGGTCGGCCCGCGTCCGCGGCTGCGCTGAAAGCCGCAGAACAGCTCGGGCAATCGCCGCATCTCCATGTAGGTTGCGGCATCGAACAAGCCTTTGAAGACGCGCTCCACCGAACGCCTGAGCCCGTAGCGGGCCAACCCAAGGGCGATCAGCGCATTGTCGTGCGGCCAGATCGAGCCGTTGTGATAGGACATCGGATTGTAGCGCGCTTCGGTATTGGCGATGGTGCGAATGCCCCACCCGGAAAAGAACTCCGGCCGCAGCAGGCCGTCGGCCACCTTGATCGCCCGATCGGGCTTAGCGATGCCGGTGAACAGGACTTGGCCGGCATTGGAGCTGCGGACGCGGCAGGCCTCCTTCTCGCCGTCGAGCGCGAGCGCGTAGGTCCCAAGCTCCTCGCACCAGAAGCTCGCGTCGAAGCGCTCGGCCAGCTGATGGGCTTCGGCTTTGAGGCGCCGCGCCCGCTCGCTCCACCCCAGCCGTTCGGCGCAACGGGCCAGCACCTGCTTGGCGCAGTAGACATAACCTTGCACCTCCGCAAGCGCGATCGGGCCCTGCGCCAGGCGGCCGTCGGCGTGGAAAATCGCATCCTGGGAATCTTTCCAGCCTTGGTTGGCGAGGCCCCGCTCGGTCGCGCGGTAGTATTCGAGAAAGCCGTCGCCATCGGGATCTCCGGCGCCATCGATCCAGGCGAGCGCGGCCTCGATCGCGGGCCACAGCTCGATGATGATGGCGTCGTCGCCGGTCCGCTCGGCGTAGATGCCGGCCAGCATGACGAAGAGCGGCGTCGCGTCGACGCTGCCGTAGTAGAGGCCGAAGGGGACCTCGCGCAGCGTCGCCATCTCGCCTTCGCGCATTTCATGCAAAATTTTTCCCGGCTGCGCGTCGGAGGCCGGGTCGTCGGTCTTGGCCTGATAGGCGGCGAGCCGCCGCAGCACGCCTTGTGCGATGCGCGGATCGAACCAGAGCATCTGCAGCGCAGTGATCAATCCATCGCGGCCGAACGTGGTCGAGTACCAGGGAATGCCGGCGTAGGGATAGCGTCCTTGCGGCGTGCTGGTCATCAGCATGTAGAGATCGGACATCGAGCGGCACAGCACCTCGTTGAGGAGGTCGTTCGAGGTCTCGACCGTGGCGGCGTTGCTGGAAACGGCGCGCCGATTGCGATGGACCGCGCGTAGCCCGCGCGCCAGCGTCACGGGTTTGGGAGGCTCCGGCGCGCCGCAGCCGATGGTGCAGCAGATCGACGTTACCTGCTTGGGCGCAAGGGTGAGACGATAGGACGCCGTCGTCGCCGTGATCTCGGTCGGCGGCGGGTCGAAGCTCAGCACTGTCTGCCGCAGCTGTGCGTCGAGGCCCTTGTAGCTCAAGACGGTCGTGGCCGGCCGGACCGCCTGGCGGGTGCTGGCGCCGCGGCGTTCCCGCTGCAAGCCGCGCACCTCGAACAGGTCGGCGAAATCGCTGTCGAACAGCATGGTCAGGCGCAGATCGACCGCAGGATCGCCATGGTTGCGGATCGCCAGCCTTTGGTAGGCCGTGTCGCGCCAGAGAAAAATCGTGCGCACGACGTGCAACGTGTCCTTGGGCAGCACGAGGCGATGGTCGAAATACACGTCGGGATTGGTCAGATCGACGGTCAGCTGCGTATTGTCGTCGCGCACGTTGGAGCCGAGCAACAGCGGCTGGGCGCCGTTGAGCAAAAGCTCAAGATGCGAGAGAAACCGCGTGTCGCAATGAAAGAGCCCGTCGGAGCCGCCGGCCGAGGCGCCCACATCGCCGTGGCTGTCGAGAACGAGGAAGGTATCGTCGTGCTTGAGGGTGCGGCGCGGCCGCGTCGCAGGGCCCGTCGCCGGAATGTAGAACGGCGCCTCGGGAATAATTTCGAACGGCAATTTCGGGAGCGCGGCGCCCACACTCGCCATGAAAGCCCTGTCAGTTCATTCCTTTTTCCAGCTCCGGCTGCAGCCTCGCCACGGCGGTATCGCGCTCGGGCAGCGCCGGCCGCTTGAGCAGCGAACGGTACACATGAACATAGTCCCTGGCCATGCGCGCAGCGGAAAAGCGCTGTTCGAATCGCTGCCGCACCGCGCGCCGATCGAGCGCGAGCACCTCAGGTAGCATCCTGATCGCCTCGTCCATGGCGCCGACGATCAAGCCGCTGACGCCGTGGTCGACGATCTCGGGCACGGAGCCGCAACGAAAGGCGAGGACCGGCGTGCCGCAGGCCATGGCCTCGATCATGGACAATCCGAACGGCTCCGGCCAGTCGATGGGGAACAGGAGCGCCCTGGCATCGCCCAGGAACTCGCTCTTCGCCCGCTCGTCGATCTCCCCGATGAACTCCACACCCGGTTGATTGAGGAGCGGCACGATTTTTTCGCGGAAATAGGCTTCGTCGACCTTGTCGACCTTGGCGGCGATCCTGAGCGGGATGTCCAGCGCGCGCGCAATCCGGATGGCCCGGTCGGGTCGCTTCTCCGGCGAAATGCGTCCGAGAAACGCGATATAGTTGCCGCGCGGCCGGTAAGTCGGCTTGAGCAGTTGGGCCGGGATCCCGTGATAGACCGTGGCGACAAAGTTCGCATTCGGGATCGGCTTGCGCTGCGCGTTGGAGATCGACACCAGCGGCATCTCGCTGAAGCCGACGTAGAGCGGCTTGAGATCGTGAAGGTCTTGCCGGCCGTGCAGCGTGGTCACGGTGCGATGGGCTATCGGCCGAAACAAGGGAAAATGAAACTGGTCGATGTGGAAGTGTAGAATGTCGAATTCGTCGGCGATCTCGCGCACCCGGTCGAGCATCAGCATGTAATAGGGAATCGGGTCGCGCACGTTGTCGTCGAGACGCAGCGCTATCGGCACGCATGGCACCAAGCGCGCGCTGGAGACGGAGTCTCCGCTCGCAAAAAGCGTCACGTCATGGCCCGCTCGGACCAGCTCATCGGTGAGATAGGAGGCGATTCGCTCGCTGCCGCCATAAAGCCGCGGCGGCACGCTCTCCATGAGCGGCGCGATCTGCGCGATTTTCATATTTTCCTCTCTGCCAGGACCGGCTCTGATCGCAACGTATTGCGGTGCGCAAAGTTCCGCAACTCCATTTCCTGCGGCAACGAAAATTTGACCTGAAAATTGATCATGTGCGCCTTAGCCTTCCGCGTAGGCAACCGTCGACAAAAGCGCGACTTCGGCGCGGCGCGAATCGAGCCGCGTGTGCTGCACGATGATCGGGACGTCGGATTCGAATACCGAGGCATAGTCGGTGTCGCGCGGGATCGGCTGCGGGTCGTTAAGATCATTGAAGCGCAAGTGCAGCGTGCGGCGGGCGGCAATCGTCACGCGGTAGGGGCCGACGGGCTCCCGGTTGGCGAAGAAAATGGTAATGGCGACGCGCGCGTCGCGCTCCCCGGCATTGAGGATGCAGGCGGTCTCGTGGGAGATCAACGCGCGGTCGGAAAAGGAGCTTTCGGAGGGAATGTAGCCTTCGGCGATAGCCCATCGCTGGCGTCCAATGGCCTCCATGCCGCGCCTCCGTTTTCCCAATAAAATTGATAACGCGGACGGCCCGATTTTCGTTTCGCGCCGCCGGAACTTTTTTTTGCGTCCGGCGTAGAGGTCTCGTCAACGGCGTTTGCCGGGAAGCCGCAAGTTGGTTGCCCGAGAAAGCGCCGAGAGCTTTATCGCGCTGCGCGGCGAGAGCGCCCGCCGCGACCCGAAGGCAATCCAAGGGCAGGGATGCGCGCAATCACCGTTTCGCCCGGCACCGCCCACTCGGCGAGGCTCGAGGAGGTCCCCGAACCACCGGAGTCGGATGGCCCGGTTTTGGTGCGCACTTTGGCGCTCGGGGTGTGTGCGACCGACCGCGAAATCCTCGAGGGCCGTTATGGCTTTGCTCCTCCCGGTCAGCAGCGCCTCATTCTCGGTCATGAATCGCTGGGCGTGGTCGAGGCGGCGCCCGAGGGTTGCGGCCTCGCACCCGGCGATCTCGTCGTCGGCGTCGTACGCCGGCCCGATCCTGTGCCGTGCCTCGCGTGCGCGGACGGAGAGTGGGACATGTGTCGCAACGGGCGCTACACCGAGCGCGGTATCAAGGAGCGGCACGGCTACGGCGCCGAACGCTTCCGTATCGAGCCGGACTTCGCGATCAAACTCGACCCGGCATTGGGCATCCTCGGCGTGCTGCTGGAGCCCGCCAGCATCCTCGCCAAGGCCTGGGACCATACCGAGCGCATCGGCCACCGCGCGCGCGTGTGGCAGCCGAGGACGTTGCTCGTCACCGGGGCCGGGCCCATCGGGCTGCTGGCGGCGCTGATGGGAAAGCAGCGCGATCTCGACGTGCATGTGCTCGATCACAACAAGGGTGGTCCGAAGGGGGCGCTCGTGCGCGATCTCGGCGCGACCTACCACAGCGACCCGAGCGACCTCGAACGGCTCGCTCCCGACATTCTGATGGAATGCACGGGAGCGCCGGCCCTCATCTGCGGCTGTCTCGACGCGACGGCGGCGGCCGGAATCGTCTGCCTGACCGGCGTCACCGAGCCCGGAAAGGTGTTCGACCTCGATATTGGCCGCCTCAACCGCACCATAGTGCTTGACAACAACGTCATATTCGGGACCGTCAATGCCAACCGCCGGCATTACGAGATGGCGGCAGCCGCGCTGGCGCGCGCGGACAGGAATTGGCTCAGCCGGTTGATCACGCGCACCGTCCCGCTTGAACGCTGGAGCGAGGCGCTCGAGTACCGCAAAGGCGAGATCAAGGTCGTCATCGATTTCAGGCCATAGGTCCGCATGTCGTCTCGTATCGAGGATTACGCGCTGATCGGCGATTGCGAGGCGGCTGCGCTGGTCGCGCGCAATGGCTCGCTCGATTGGCTGTGTTGGCCGCGGTTCGATTCGGATGCTTGCTTTGCGGCGCTTCTCGGCTCCGAAGATCACGGCCATTGGCTGATCGCCCCGCGCGACCGCGCAGCCGGCGTCACCCGGCGGTATCGGCCGAACACGTTGATTCTGGAAACGCGCTTCGAATGCAGCGAGGGCGCCGTAACCCTGGTCGATTTCATGCCGTTGCAGGCAACGCGTTCGAGCGTGGTCCGTCTCGTGGTCGGGGAGCGGGGCCGAGTGACCATGTGCACCAAGCTTGTGCTGCGCTTCGGCTATGGTGCGATCGTTCCCTGGGTCACGCGGCACGACGACGGCACGTTGCGGGCCATTGCCGGCCCCGACATGGTCGTGCTGCGAACGCCGGTTCACCTCACCGGTCAGAATCTGACCACCGTCGGTGAATTCATCGTGGTGGCGGGACAGACGGTGCCGTTCGTCCTCACCTATGTGCCCTCGCATTTGTCGCCGCCGCCGCCGCTCGACGCTCGCTCCGCGCTCGAGGCGACGGAGAGCTTTTGGACCGGCTGGTCGAAGAAATGCCGCCCGCCCGGACATTGCTCGGATGCCGTCCTGCGCTCGCTGATCACGCTCAAGGCGCTCACCTATTGGCCGACCGGCGGGATCGTCGCGGCGCCGACCGCCTCGTTGCCGGAGCAGCTGGGCGGGATAAGAAACTGGGACTATCGCTTTTGCTGGCTGCGCGACGCGACGCTCACGCTCATCGCGCTGATGGACGCCGGTTTCTACGACGAGGCGCAGTCCTGGCGCGAGTGGCTGTTACGCGCGGTCGCCGGCAGTCCGGACCAGGTCCAGATCATGTACGGGATCGCCGGCGAGCGGCGGCTGACGGAGGCGGAGCTGCCGTGGTTGCCGGGACACCAAGGCTCCGCGCCGGTGCGCATCGGCAATGCCGCGCACAGCCAGCTTCAGCTCGATACATTCGGTGAGGTGATGGATGCGCTCCATCAGGCGAGATGCAAAGGGCTCGCCGCGAGCGAATCTGGTTGGGCCCTGCAGCAGTCGTTTCTGTCCCACCTCGAGCGCATCTGGACCGAGCCGGATGAAGGCATATGGGAAACGCGCGGCGGCCGCCAGCACTTCACCTATTCCAAGGTCATGGCATGGGTCGCCTTCGATCGCGCGATCAAGAGCGCGGAGCAGTTCGGCCTCGAAGCGCCGCTCGCTCGCTGGCGTGAGCTCGCCGCCGCAATTCACGCCGACGTGTGCCGTCGCGGCTTCGACCCGGAGCTGGGGTCCTTCGTCCAGTCCTATGGGTCGAAACACCTCGACGCCAGCCTTCTGCTCCTGCCGCTCGTGGGCTTCCTGCCGCCCGACGATCCGCGCGTGCGCGGGACGTTGCAAGCCATCGAGCGGCGGCTGTTGGTCGATGGCTTCGTCATGCGCTACGACACCGCGGCAACCGATGACGGCTTGCCGCCCGGGGAAGGCGCCTTTCTGGCGTGCAGCTTCTGGTTGGTCGATGCCTACATGGCGCAGGATCGCTGGCAGGACGCGCGGCGCATGTTCGAGCGGCTGCTCGACCTGCGCAACGACGTCGGACTGCTGAGCGAGGAATACGACCCGCGCACAGGTCGCCTCGTCGGCAACTTTCCGCAAGCGTTCACGCACGTCGCCCTGGTCAATAGCGCGTTCAACCTGACGCAATTGGAAGCGCCCGAGGAACACCGCGCCGAGCCAACCACGGAAGGTGTCGCGACATCGGCCGCGGCCGGCGCGTAGGTCCGCGGCACAGCCCTTCCTACACTGATGCCATGCGGCGGCTCGCACGCCGCCGGCGACGCGTTGTGTGAAACGGCGGACTAAGCGAGGCGAGCCGGGATCGTCGGCACGAGGTCGAGCGGCTCGCGCTGGGGCGGCGAGGTCCCGTCCCTCGTCAGCGCAGCGAGGAAATGTTCGCCCCACGAATTGAGATCGTTGTCGGAAATCACCTGAAACAGCGCCTGGTGGCGCGTGCGCCGCTCTTCGAGCGGCATGGAGAGCGCATGCGAAATCGATGTGGCGACTGTCTCGGGATCGTACGGATTGACGAGAAGGGCGGCCGTGCATTCCGCCGCCGCCCCGGCAAAGCGCGACAGGATCAGAACGCCGGGGTCCTCCGGATCCTGGGCGGCGATGTATTCCTTCGCCACCAGGTTCATGCCGTCGCGCAACGGCGTGACGAGCCCGGCGCGCGCGGAGCGGTAGAGGCCCGCCAGGACGCTGCGGCTGTAAGCGCGATTGACGTAGCGGATCGGCGTCCAGGCGATTTCGCCATAAGCGCCGTTGATCCGCCCCGCGGCCTCGCTGATCGTGCGCTCCATGTCGGCGTATTCCTGGATTTCCGAGCGGCTCTTCGGCGTGATCTGCAGGTAGGTCACCTTGCCGCGCCAATCCGGGTATACCGCGAGGAACCGCTCGAATGCGTCCATGCGCTGGGCAAGGCCTTTGGAATAATCGAGCCGGTCGACCCCGATCATCATGGCGCGCCCGGCGAGGCTGTCCAGCACGCCGCGCACCAGCGGCGAGCGCATCGAACGCCGTGCCAGGCGGCTGAACTCGTTCGTCTCGATGCCGATGGGGAAGGCGCCGACGCGCACGGTTCGTTCAGGCGTTTGATAGGAAAATTCGCCGTGTTTCTGCAATCGGCATTCGTTTTCGAGGTAGCGCGCGAAATTCGTGGCGTCGTTCTCGGTTTGAAGGCCGACGAGATCGTATGCGCTCAATTGCGGAATGAGCCACTCGTGGTTCGGCAGCGCGGTGAGAATTTCCGGCGGCGGGAACGGCACGTGCAAAAAGTATCCGATGCGGTTGCCGTGACCGCGGTCGCGCAGCATTTTTGCCAGCGGAATGAGATGATAGTCGTGCACCCAGATGACGTCGTCCGGTTGCAGCAGATTGTTCAGCTCATTGGCAAAATGCGCGTTGACGCGGCGATAGCCGCTGAGATCGCGGCGCGAAAACTCCGCTAGATCGAGCCGGTAGTGCAGGATCGGCCACAACACCCGATTGGCGAAACCGTTGTAATATTCCTGATAGTCGGCCTCGACCAGGTCGGTGACGACGTAGGACATGTCGCCGCGTTGAATGGTCCTGGTCGTCGCGTCCTCGTCGGCCGAGACCGTTCCACTCCAGCCGAACCAGAGGCCGCCGTGGCGCTTGAGCAATGAACGCACCGCAACCGCCAGCCCGCCGGCCTGGCTATCGCCGCTCGGGACGGCCACACGGTTGGAAACGACGATCAGCCGCGCCAATATCGATCCTCCCAACTGCGCGAGAGCCGCATCGCGGTCAAGATCAGGCCGGCCATCGAATAGGTCTGCGGAAAATTTCCCCACAAAGTCCCGGTTTGCGGATCGATATCCTCCGACAGCAAGCCATAGCGATTACGATACGCCAACGCATCGACGAACAACTCGTGCGCCTCCTCGCGGCGACCGAGCGACCACCAGGCATCGACCAGCCAGAATCGGCAAATCAGAAAGGCGGTGGCCGGCAGGCCGAAATCGTCCGCCGAAGCATAACGCATAACGTGCTTCTCGCGCAAAAGTTCACGCTCCATCGCCTTGACCGTGCTGACGAAGCGCGGATCGTCGGCTTCGATCACGCCTAGATCGGGCAGCAACAGAACGCTGGCGTCGAGGTCATCCGACCCGAAGGCGGCGGTGAAGGCTTGACGCTTGTCGTTCCAGGCGCCCTGCAGCAGCGCCTGGTGCACGGGCTCGGCGACGGCGCTCCAATGCGCCGCCCGGTCCGCCAGGCCCAGTCGACGCGCAATGGCCGCGAGCCGATGGCAGCCGGCCCAGCACATGGCGGTCGAATGGGTATGGATACGCTGGCGCCCGCGATATTCCCAAATGCCGTTGTCGGCTTCCAAGGCGAGCTCGCCGGCCTTGCCGCCGAGCGTCTCCAGCAGCCGAAACAGTCCTTCGTCGCCGAGCCGTGGCAGCCGCCGGTCGTAGAACATCGGCATC
>JBKOXY010000309.1:0-7524 GCA_046725125.1 Pseudomonadota bacterium
ATCTCGACGGCGCCATGCTTGGCGGAAACGAAGCAGTCAGCGCCATTATCGATTCAGCCGGCAACGAAACAGTCCGCACCATTATCAATTCAGCCCGGAACGACGATGCTGACACTGAATAAAATGTGCCAAGAGAATGCAAATACTCGGTCGTATGCGGTTTGCATGGCCTATCTTCGAGGCCTGTTTGATGGCATGCAGCAGGCGAAGATCGTGGAGGACACGAAGAGTGCCTTTTGCCCGCCGCCAACTCCCGACTTGGATCAAATCCGGCTGATTATCGAGCAGTGGGTGCGGGACAATCCCAAAAACGCCGGCGTGTCCGTAGGTTGGGCCGGGCCGCTGGCTCTTTCTCAGGCATTTCCCTGTCGATAGCCCCTTCAAAGGGTTGGAAGCAGGCGAACCGGACCCTCGACATACGGAACGGAACGCCCATCAAGAAATCTAGCAACCCGTGAATTGCGGCTTTCGCCGTTCAAGCCAGGCTGAGAGTCCTTCCTCAATATCGCGCGTCGGCACCATTCGGGCGAAGTAGTTCGCCTCGATCGCGAGACCCTCGTCGATCGGAACGTTGATGCCGCGCGTCACGCTTGCGAGGCAGGCCGCGACCGCGAGCGGGGATTTGGCGGCGATCTTGTGCGCGAGGGCGAATGCTGCGTCGAGGAGACGTTCATGCGGGACTACGTCGTTGACGAGACCCAGAGCGCAGGCTTCCGACGCGGTGATGGGTTCCGCGGTGAGGGTCATCCGTAGCGCGCGCTTTCGACCGATCAGCCGCGGAAGCCGCTGCGTGCCGCCGAAAGGCGGCGCAAATCCGAGATTGATCTCGGCTTTGCAGAATTCGGCGTGGTCGCTGGCGATTGCGAGCGGCGCGGCTTCGGTGATTTCACAGCCTCCGCCATGGGCGAGCCCGTTGACCGCGGCGATGATCGGCTTTGGGAATGTCTCGATCCTTCCGGTCAGCCTTTGCCCGCGGCGTACGAACTCTCGCAAGGCGACTGCTTGGCCGCGTCGCACGCTTGCCGCAAAACACGCAATATCGGCCCCTGACGAAAAAGCGCGGTTGCCGGCGCCGGTCAGGACGAGCGCGCGGCTACCATCATCGTCCTCGATGGCGTCGAGCACCTCCATCAGCCGATCAATCAGTGCGTAATCGAGCGCGTTGAGCTTTTCGGGCCGATTCAACGTGATCAGCGCGAGGGGCCCCTCCTTCTCGACCAGGACAACTTCCGACATCGCGGTCGGCCCGGCCCTCAGACCCGAAAATTGCAGTTGCGGGTCATCTCCTCGAAAATCCGGCGCTCGACGTCGTCGGTCAGCTGCCCGCCGTACCGATTGAACCGGCGCGCGAGCTCGCGCTCCTCCCGACGCCGGCGAGCCCGCATGATGGTATCGACCATGCAACGGAGGAATCCGCTGCGAGGAGGGGCATCCCGCGGCGGCGGCGCAATGGCATGGCAGCGAGCGAAATCATGGCGAGGAACGATGGCGTTCATGGCAGCGTATCCGCTCTTGATTTTTGAGGCATTCTCATTCGTAAACCTAGTCCCATGGATGTTGACCCCGCCTCGCCCGCGTGACAAAGGATAAGTTCTCGGCATATAAGTGAGTTTTTCTCATGCGTGTGGCGCCGCCACTGAATGCCTTGCGGGCCTTCGAGGCGGCGGCGCGGCACTTGAGCCTGACCAAGGCAGCGCAGGAGCTCAACGTCACCCCGGGCGCCATCAGTCATCAGATCCGCGGGCTCGAAACGCTGCTCGGCGTCGAATTGTTCGAACGGCGCACCCGGTCGATTGCGCTCACCCCGGCGGGCAAGCTGCTCCATCCCGGCGTGCAGACCGGCCTCCTCTACATTCGCGAGGCCGTGGCCAACATCCAGAGTGCAGGGCAGGAGCGGATCCTTGTCGTCAGCACACCCCCGGGTCTCACCTCAAAATGGCTGGCGCCGCGGCTGTACCGGTTCGCCAACGGCTACCCCGACATTGACGCCCGCATCTCCTCCTCGCTCAACAACGCTAATTTCACAACCGATGGCGTCGACGTCGCGGTGCGCAATCTGCCGATCGATCCACGCTCCGACCCGGCGCTAGTGATTGAGAAGCTCGTCGAGCTGTCGTTCGTGCCGGTATGCAGCCCTCGAGTGATTGAACGCCACGGGCCGTTGCGGACCGCAAAGGCCCTCGCCCGCGCGCCCCTCATTCACGACGATACGTTCGCCAGCCGTGCCGCGGTGCCGACGTGGGCCGACTGGTTCAGAGCGGCAGGCATTGAGGGCGTCAACGTGACTCGCGGGCTGCGTTTCAATAGTTCCGATCACGCCCTCGATGCCGCGAGCGAGGGCGCCGGCGTCCTGCTCGCACACGACCTGCTCGCGTACGACGACCTGCGCACCGGCCGCCTGATCATTCCGGTCGCGCTCGCGCTACCCTCGGGCCGAGCTTATCACCTCGTCCGCGCCAGTGGCCGCCGTGATCGCCCGCAGATGCGGGCCTTCGGACGCTGGATCAAGGAGGAGCTCGCCGCGCTCGATTGGACTTCGATTCGCGGAGCAGCACGCCGATGAGACAAGCAGATATTGCAAGGCAGAAAACGCAAAATATTCACACCCGAGCGAGAGTCATCTCGGGAATTCCACGCTAGACTACGGCCCGCATCGCCGGACCATGCGGGAGGCGACTAAGATGATGAGAGCGCTGCTTGCGGCATCGCTGTGCGCCGGCTGGGCGCTCGCGGCCACCGACCTCGCGCACGCCCAAGCCTATCCCACCAGGCCGATCAGAATCGTCGTGCCCTTCCCGGCCGGCGGGCCGACCGACGGCATGGCGCGCATCATCTCGGACCGGCTCGGCGCGGCGCTCGGCCAGACCATCGTGGTCGAGAATCACGGCGGCGGCGCAGGCGGCAGCGTCGGCGCCAAGGCGGTCGCGACGGCCGATCCCGATGGCTACACCATCCTGATCACCCCCGGAGGAGCGCTGACGACCGGCCCGGCCGTGCACCGCAACATCGGCTACGACCCGGCCAAGGTGTTCACGCCGGTCGGCCTGCTCATGGAGACGCCGCTCATCATCTTCGTGCATCCGAGCCTGCCGGTGAAATCGCTGGCCGAGGTCGTGGCCTACGCCAAGGCCAATCCGGGCAAGATCAGCTGGGGCTCGCAGGGCTTCGGCACCGCGCCGCATCTGCTCGCCGAAATGTTCAAGCTCGAAACCGGCGTCAACATCGTGCACGTGCCCTACCGCGGGACGGCGCCGCTCCTCGGCGCCGTCGTAGCCGGGGAGGTGCAGATGGCCGCCGACCCGGCCACCACCAGCCTGCCCCACATCCAGTCCGGGAACCTGCGTGCGCTGGCGATCGCCGGCGCCGAACGCTTTTCGAAATTGCCCGACGTGCCGACGACCCCGGAGGCGGGCTATCCCAAGCTGCAGGCGCCGTTCTGGCTAGGCGTGGTGGCTCCGGCCGGAACGCCTCCCGCCATCATCGACAAGCTCAACGCTGCGTTCCGCGACAGCCTTGCCCAGCCTGAGACGCGCGCGCGACTCGCGACCCTCGGCGCCGAGATCAAGATCGGCACGCCGGCCGAGTTCGGCAAGTTGCTCGCAAACGAGCTCGCGCAGTGGACCGCCGTCGTAAAGGCCGCCAACATCAAGGTAGAATGAGTCTTGCGGCCTTCTGCCCGTATTCTTTCACCCGCATCAGCATCGAAAAATGTCATCGCCATGTTCCGTCGTGACACGCCTGCCGAAGCCCAATTCCGCATAGAAGTACGGACATGGCTGGAAGCCAATCTTCCGCTCGCCCTTCGGAGCCGCACGACGCGTCCGCCGCCCGCGGAACTGATGCCCTGGTATCACACGCTCTCGCGCAAAGGCTGGATCGCGCCGCACTGGCCCAAGCAATACGGCGGGATGGGTGCCACGCTCAACGAGCAGCTGATCATGACCGAGGAGATGGCGCGCATCGGCGCGCCGCATCTGCCGGTTCAAGGTCTCAATCATATCGGCCCCATTCTCATGGAGTTCGGGACCGCCGCCCAGAAGGCCAAGCATCTACCGCCCATCATCGCGGGCACCGTGATCTGGGCGCAGGGCTATTCCGAGCCCGGCGCGGGCTCCGACCTTGCCAGCCTTTCTACCCGGGCAACGCTCACGGGCGATCATTTCGTGGTGCGCGGGCACAAGATTTGGACGACCTGGGCACATCACTCGGATTGGATGTTCGCGCTCGTGCGCACCGATCCACAGGCCCAGCCGCGCCACGCCGGCATCAGTTTCCTGCTGATTGATCTGCACAGCCCGGGCATCAGGATCAGGCCGATCAAGACGATCGTGGGCGATGAAGAGTTCAGCGAGGTATTTCTCGATGACGTCATCATCCCCGCCGAAAACCTGGTCGGAAAGCTGCACGATGGCTGGCGCATCGCCAATGCGTTGCTGGGACATGAGCGCCTGGCGACCTCGAACCCGCAATTCTCATTGATGGCGCTCGAGCGCGTCAAGACAATGGCGCGCGCGTCCGGCATCATCGCGGATCCGGCTTTCCAAGATCGCCTCGCGGCGTCCAGCATCGATGTCATGGCGCTGTCAGCGCTGTTCAGCCATGCCGTGGAGCTCACCAATCACGAGAAGAGCCCCGGGCCGGAATCATCTGTGATCAAGATTGTTGCGTGCGAACTCCTTCAGGCGCTCAACGATCTCTTGATCGAGGCGGCAGGCGGCCACGCGCCGGCGGACAAGCCGATCGCGAGCAATTTCGGCGAGGTGGATGTGGCGGCGGCGTTCCTGCAGTCGCGTCGCGCGACAATCTATGGCGGCTCCTCGGAAATTCAGCGCAACGTCCTCGCCCGCCGCGTGTTGAACCTTCCAAGTTGACGGACGGCGCGATCGGCGGTCATGGAGCTGCATCTGACATCGGAGCAGGCTCTGTTGCGCGACAGCGCCGCCAAATTCATCGCGGCGGCGGGGCCGAAGGTGGCGCGCGGATTCCGCGGGCAGGACCCGAGCTTCGCGCCGGCACGGCTGCGGCAGGCGGGGGAACTCGGGTGGCTTGGCATTCTCGTTCCGAGTTCGATGAACGGCCTCGGCCTGGGCCTGACCGAGCTCGCGCTGGTGCTTGAGCAGGCCGGGCGCGGGCTCGTCTGCGAGCCAATCGGGCTTGCGGCGATCTCGGCTGCTGCCCTGGCGCTGGGGCGCACGCCGCATCCGATGCTGGAACCGGCGATGACAGGCGCGGCACTCGTCGTCCCGGCGCTCGAAGAGCGCGCGTACGGCGACGATCCACTTGCGCCACGCACGCGAGTGGCGGGGAAGGACGGGGCGCTCCGTTTGACCGGACAGAAGATGTTCGTCTGCGCCGACGGCACCGACGGCTTTCTCGTCAGCGCCAGCGGGCGCGATGGACCCTCGCTCTGCTATGTGGCGCGCAATGCGCCCGGTTGCACGCTATCGCCGTCGCAGACGGCGGAGGGCCGCAAGCTTGCGACGCTCAGCCTTGCGGATGCGCCGGGCGATCTCATCGCGGCGCATTCGTCATCGCGCAGTGCGGTGGATGTACTCTACAATCTGGCGCTGTTGGCGCTGTCCTCGGAATTGCTTGGCACGATGGAAAGGGCGCAAGAGATCACGCTCGACTACCTGCGCATCCGTAAGCAGTTCGGAAAGCTGATCGGCAGCTTCCAGGCGCTGCAGCATCAGGCGGTAAACGTCTATATTCGGATCGAGGCGGCACGGTCGCTGGTTTATCAGATCGCGGCCAACAACGACGCCTACCGCATCGATTCTGGGATGGCCGCCGCCGTAAAAGCCAAGGTGTCGGAAGAAGCGATGATCGTCACCAAGGCTTGCATTCAACTTCACGGCGCGATCGGATTCACCGACGAGCACGACATCGGCCTCTATCTCAAGCGGGCAATGCTGCTGTCGTCGCTGTTCGGGAACGCGGCAGCGCAACGACGCCGCTATGCCGCAACCACCGGCCTAACGGCGTAGCGTTCCAGAGATAAAGTGATCGCGCGGCGGGGGCTGGATTTGCCTCGTTAAAAGCAGGAGCAGTTCATGAGCGAAGAACAAACGGTCACCTACGAGCTCGAGGGGGAGATCGCCCTCGTCGGCCTCAATCGTCCGGATAAGCGCAACTGCTTCAATCCGACTGTGATGCGGCAGTTGCGCGAAGCGATCGATCGCGCCGGCGAGGAAGCGAAATGCGGCATCATCTTCGGCCATGGCGACAATTTCTGCGCCGGGCTGGATCTGCGCTGGGCGGCGGAAAGTTGGAAGAACGGGCGCTCGGAGCGGCTGCCGTTTCCGTTCAATCGCAACACCTTTTTTGAAGCGATGGCGCGCGGCAACATTCCCTTCATCGCGGCGCTGCACGGTGCGACGCTGGGCGGCGGGCTCGAAACGGCCGCGGCCGCGCATATCCGCGTCGCGGACGAATCCACATTCTTCGCGCTGCCCGAGGGAACGCGCGGCATCTTCATCGGCGGCGGCGGCTCGGTTCGCGTGGCGCGGCTACTCGGCTTTGCCCGCATGCAAGACATGATGTTGACCGGCCGCGTGCTCAAGCCCGACGAGGCTGAGCGCTATGGCATTGTTCAATATGTCGTGCCGAAAGGACAGTCGATGGTCAAGGCGAAGGAGCTCGCCGCAAAAATCTGCAAGAACGCACCGCTGTCGAATTTCGCCATCACCAACAGCCTGCCGCGCCTCCAGGACATGTCCTACGACGACGGCCTGTTCTTCGAGCGCATGGTGGCGGAGTACACCCGCAGCCCTGAATCCATCGAACGGCTGCATCAGTTCCTCAACAAAACCGCGCCGCGGGTCAGCATGCCGGACTGACGTTCGCGCCATGGGCCGAAGATTCTCAGGGAGAGCGGGCAATGGGTTTGCGTGACAACGCGATCGTGGCTTACGCCGAAACGAAGGTGATGGAGAAGAGTGATCGCGACGTATGGGTGCTGTCCGGCGAGATTCTCGAAGACCTGCTCGACAAGACCGGCATCGACAAGAACGAGATCGACGGCCTGGTGATGGCGGGCCTGACCGGCACCGGTGCCGGCAATCCGTTCTGGGCGCAGACCACGGCCGACGTGCTGGGGCTCGAGGTTGGTTTCTGCGAGCAAGTCCACACCGGCGGCTGCTCCGCGGCGGGCTGTGTTGCCCGCGCGGCGGCGGCGATCGACTACGGCATGTGCGAGATCGCGTTCTTGCTGTTCGCCGACACCCACGTGCTGGAGGACCATACCGACCACAGCCATTCCTACCGCCGCGAATGGACCGACCCCTACGGCCTGATGGGGCCGCCCGGCGCCTTCGGCCTGCTGAGCCGCCGCTACGAGGCGCAGTACGGCCTCGACTACACGATGCTGGGCAAGCTCGCGGTGACGCAGCGCAACCACGCATTGCTCAACGAAAACGCCTGCGAGAAGCTGCGCGTGCCGATCACCATCGACGACTACATGAACTCGCGCATGATCGCCGATCCGATTCGGCTCCTCGACTGCGTGATGCGGGCCGACGGCGC
>JBKOXY010000516.1:0-2181 GCA_046725125.1 Pseudomonadota bacterium
AACAATAATGCCTGGGAGGTCGGCGGCGGCTCGTCCTGGATCACCGGCTCCTACGACCCCGAGCTCGACCTGATGTATTGGGGCATCGGCAATCCGGCACCGTGGGCGTCGCAGAGTCGCGACGGCGACAACCTCTACACCTCATCGGTGCTGGCCATGCGACCGACGACCGGCGAGGTCGTCTGGTACTACCAGTTCACGCCCAACGATGCCTACGACTACGACGCCTGCTGGGAGCTGATCAACGCCGACATCGATGTTGGCGGCCAGAAGCGCAAGGTGATCATGCAGCTCAACCGTAACGGCTTTCTCTATGTGATCGACCGCACCAACGGCAAGCTGCTGGCGGCAAATGCGTTCGAGAAGGTGAACTGGGCGAGCCACGTCGACAATGAGACCGGTCGGCCGGTCGAGACCGACATCGCCAAGAGCATTCGTGCCGGCAAGGCGACCGAACATTGGCCCTCGACGCGGGGCGGCAAGAACTGGCCGCACGCCGCGTTCAATCCGGAGACCGGCCTGCTCTACGCCAACACGCTCCACGAGGGGCGGATGTACAAACACCTAGAGATCAAGCCGCACGTGGTCGGCCAGCGCTACCAATTCATCGAGAACCTGCCGCTGCCGCGGGCGGCGGATCAGCCGCTCGGCCACATGGAGGCCATCGATCCGCTCACCGCGCAGAAGAAGTGGCGAACTCCGCTGATGGATTTCCAGATTTGGTCGGCGATGCTGGCGACCGGCGGCGGCCTGCTGTTCACCGGCAAGGAAACCGGCGAGTTCATTGCAGTCGATGCCGACACCGGCAAGGTCGTTTGGCAGTTCCAGACCGGGTCGGGCATCAACGCCATGCCGGTCACTTACACGCACCAGGGCCGGCAATACGTCACCGTGCTGTCCGGCATCGGTGGGCTTTACTGGAACATCGCGCGCGAGCACCTCAAGGACAAGGTGCCGCAAGGCGGATCGGTCTGGACCTTCGCGATCATGCCGGAGTGAAGGCCGAACTTTCCATCGTTGCTCAACGTATCATCGCCGGTCCTCGTCCCGGCCATGACGCGTCTTGGGCTGAGGTGTAGTGGCCGCGCAAGCGGGCATCCAGTAAGCATCGAAGTTCCCGTGATGCATGAGTCCGCCACATCGAGACGGCAGCGGTTACTGGATCGTCCGCTTTCGTGGATAACCGCCGCAGGATATGGCCAAACGATGAAGCACGTTGCGTTACCCATCGCCCTGGCATGTTTCCTCATGACCGCGCCGGCCGCCGCGGAACAGGTGCAAAGCTTCCCCAAGGACCAGATCGCGACCGGCGCGGAGCTCTACGCGGTCAACTGCTCGCCGTGTCACGGCGCGCACACGCAGGATCCGAGCGCGGCATTCAATTTGCGGAAATTTCCGTCCGACCAGCGCGAACGCTTTGTCAATTCGGTGACGCGCGGCAAGAACCAGATGCCGCCATGGGGCGATTTCTTCAAGCCGGAACAGCTCGAGGCGTTATGGGCCTATGTCATGGTGGGAGAGCGGTGACTTATACCAAGCGGCTGGGCCTGCGCGCCCGGAGCGATACCGAGCAGGTTTCGGTGGCGCAGCGATCATTTGCCTCGCTGGCAATTTCCTGACCAGGGATTAGTCGACCGAAGAGGAGTTATGGTTCGGGATGGCTGGGTTAGAACCTTCGTAGGGCAACCGAGACTACGTCGCATGTAGACGAGTCGGGGCTTCAGCACCGATTGGTACCTTTGGTGAAACGCCCCCACCGACGCGCGCATCGAGAAGGCAAGGGCGCGACGAAATAAAAATCCCGACCGCGCGGGAATTTTTTGCCCGCCCTTTCTATCCATGCATTGGACGGGTGGTCAGGCCGGAAATCCGCTGGCAGAGATCATCGAGGTCATAGTCAGAGGCTATCGCCTCGATTCAGAAGAATTCAGGTCTGCCCCAAGGACTAGCCGGCATCTCTGTGGCACGCTGAGATGCCAACCGAGCGCACGGGCCGGTTGGCGGCGCTCATAGCGCATAGGGGAGAAAGTCCCCATGCTCGACATGAAGCGGCGTGAGTTCATTGCACTGGTCGGTGGGGGCGGTCTGCTGCTCGCGACCAAGGTGAGGCGCCTTGACGTGCCGCCCACGCTGCTCGCTCGTGCCGACGAGGTGATCGAGTAAGCTTGCAGTTTGCTGCAC
>JBKOXY010000434.1:0-5316 GCA_046725125.1 Pseudomonadota bacterium
TCGCGCGCAACGCGCACCCCGATCGAGTCGTTGATGCGCCGACCCGCGAGGATCACGTCGGGATGGTACCCGGCCTTTTGCGCGCGATAGGTGAGGTAATAGGGATCGACCCCGATGCAGTGCCCGCCGACGAGGCCCGGAGTGAAATTGAGGAAATTCCATTTGGTGGCGGCCGCCGAAAGCACGTCCTGTGTGTCGATGTCGAGCGCGTGGAAGATGGCGGAAAGCTCGTTCATGAAAGCGATGTTGAGATCGCGTTGCGCATTCTCGATCACCTTGGCTGCTTCCGCGACCTTAATCGACGGCGCCTTGTGCAGGCCGGCCGTCACTACCGACCCGTAAACCGCCGCGACAATGTCGAGGGTGCGCGCATCCTGACCGGACACGACCTTTTTTATTGTCTCGAACCGATGAGCCTTGTCGCCGGGATTGATCCGTTCAGGCGAATAGCCGACCGTGAAATCGCGTCCGGCCAACAGACCCGAGGCCCGCTCGAGGATCGGCACGCAATCTTCCTCCGTCGCGCCGGGATAGACCGTGGACTCGTACACGACGATGTCGCCCTTTTTCAAAACTTCGCCGACCGTCCTCGAGGCACGCAGCAATGCGGTCAGGTCCGGTCGTCGCGCCTGATCGATCGGGGTCGGAACGGTCACGATGAAGAAGTCTGCGCCGGATAGCTCGGCCGGATCGGACGTGAAGTGGAGATGAGAACGAGCAATATCATCCGGCTCGACCTCACGCGTGCGGTCGCGGCCGGCCTTGAGCTCGGAAATGCGTACGGTATCGATGTCGAAGCCGATGACCCGCGTGCCCCGTCGCCCGAAGGCGACGGCGACCGGCAGCCCGACATATCCAAGACCGATGACGGCGAGCTTGCGACCGTGCGGCACGACCTACCTTTGACGGCGCCCTGAGGCAAATCGGGGCTTTCTTACCCCGCGCATGGCGCCATTTGCAATGGACGATTCAATCGGTTTGCCCGAGCAAACGCCGGTAAAGCGTGACCACGTCGCGGCCGATGCGCTGACTCGAGAACTTCAGCTCGACTAGTTCGCGGCCGGCCTTGCCGAACTTGCGCCGCAGCTGTGGATCGAGCGCGAGGCGGTCGATGGCATCGGCGAGTGCCTCGGGATCGTCGAGCGGCACCAGAAACGCGTTGACGCCGGGACGGGCGATCTCGCGGCATCCCGGCACGTCGGTCGCAACCAACGGGCGGCCGCATGCCGCAGCCTCCAACAGGCTCAAGGGTAATCCCTCGCGGTAGGACGGCAGGACCGCGATGTGTGCGTGGGCCCAGAGGCTTGCGATGTCTTCCACGAAGCCGAGAACCTTCACGTTGGGGCGCCCACTCCAGGCTTCGAGCTCCTGCGGTGGGATCGAGGTCGGGTTGGCCGGATCCGGTAGGCCCGCGATGAGCAGCCGGATGTCGCGGCCGCGCTGGCCAAGGCGCTCGTGCGCGGCCAGCAGAGTACGTATCCCCTTCGATTCCACCAAGCGGCCGACGAATGCGAGGGTGACCGGATCCGCGGGTTCAGGCAGTGCCATCAGCGCGTCGATGTCGACGCCGGAGCCCGGGATCACCGCGATGCGCTCTCCATTCACCCCGAGACGCTCGATCACCGCGCGGTCGTCGAGATTTTGCACCAGCACCGCGGCGCGAGGGCGGTTCAGCAGCCGTCGCAGCGCCAGCCTCACGACCGGCCGCGCCATGCGGACCTTGGCCGCGTCGTTGATGAACATCGTGCCGAGGCCGGTCATGGCATTGAGGCAAACGACGGGAAGGCCGGTGGCCGCGAGCGATCCGACGACGGTTGCCGGCAACGCGACGTGATGGGCGAGATCGGGCTTGACGCTGCGGTAGAGCTTGCGCACCTCGCGCACGACTCGGACAAGGTCGCGCGGAACGAGGCTGCCGCGGCGCCAGGAGATGGGGTGCAGATGAAACCCCTCGGCCTCGATGGCGGCACCATGGCGGTCAACGCGGGTTGCGACGTGCACCTCGAAGCCGGCGTTTCGGGCCGCGCGCGCCATCGGCAGGCGATGGGAGATGAAGTACCAGTCCTCGGTCACGAGGTAGATCACGCGAGGCGCCGGTCGGCGCATGCTGCTCGCAGGCAAGCTGGCGTTTGCGGCATCAGGAGCTGCATCCGAGAGCTCCGCGACCGCGCCCACGATGTGATAGAGGCTGGTTGCCCGCGCCGGCTCGCGGACGAAAACGTCGTCGGGCGCCAATTGATCGAACCACACGCCTTGTAACGGCGTGGCGAGAAAGCGCCGCAACCCTTTGACGGCCGCGGCAACCTCGTCGTGGGAGCGCCGGTGCATGAGATAGGCACGAATCCGTTCTGCCTGCGCCCACAAGCGTGCGACCGGGTCGTGGATGCTGCCGCCGGCAAGGACGGCGTTCACCGCCACGCCGCGGCGCGCATCGAGCCCGCGCGAATCGGCGAATGCAATGAGGCGCGCCGCCGCCTCAGGCCTGTTTCGGCTGGTGAGCCGCGCCCACCGATCGAGCAGAAATGCCCACTCATAATGGTGCCCCGGCTCGCAGATGCGTCCCTCGACGCCCGGCGCCGGCGACCAGTCGGCGGCAAAGAACTCGCGCAGCGCGCCGCTCGCGGGATCAATGAATTTCTCCAGGCATAGCGCGGCAATCCCATCCGCCAGACGGCGCCAGGCCGGATCGTCGTCGACCGCGATCCAGGCGAGCGCTGCTTCGAGCAGGTGCATGTGCGAGTTCGAGCGTTGCGGCAGCGCTCCCGTGCGATCCTCAACGAAGCCGCCGAGCGGATGGGCATACGAGCGCTCGAGCGTCGTGCGCAGCGCCACGGCCTGCCGCCGCCAGCCGTCCGCTTCGCCGAACGTGCAGTGGCCGCTCGCATAGGCGAGCAGGGCGAAGGCTTGGTTGTAGAGGTCGAAACGCGGATCGCCGACCTTGCCGTCCAGATCGACCACGGATACGACCGTCGCGTCTGCGGTGACGAAATGCTTGCGGAAATAGTCGAGCGCATGGCGCTGCGCCTCGCGCCAGGGACCGCGCCAGCCGAGGCGGCCAGCTTCGCAATAGGAGAACGCTTGGCGGGCGACGACGCGCGCGCGGTGCGGCCGTGCCAGCGGCCTGCCATTGAGGCTGATCGCCTCGTGGAAGCCGCCCCCAACACGGTCCGCGCCCTCCTTCCACCATAGCGGCAGCGCCACATCGAACAGCCAGCGCTTGAGCGCGGCCGCCTCGCTCGCGACATCGCTCATGTCGGCGCCCTCGGGTGGCGAGGGCCCACCGTAAGCGCCGTCTGGTAAAGGACGATCATTGCTCGCAGGAGGGCTCTTGGCATTTTTCGTTTTATACTGCACGAAGCACCGTCAGCCGAGCGCAAACAGCGCCACGGCGGCTCATCGGACGGCAGCATTACCGCGCCACTCGAAAGGACGTACTTTGAAGGAGCCTGTTCTCGTCACCGGGGCGGCCGGATTCATCGGCATGCACGTCGCGCGGCGCCTGCTGGCGGACGGACACGACGTGGTGGGCGTCGACAACCTCAATGCCTATTACGATCCGCGTTTCAAGGAGGCCCGGATCGCGGAACTCAAGGCATTCGCCAATTTCCAATTCGACAAGATCGATATTGCCGACCGGCGGTCCATGGCGGAACTGTTCGCTGCCCATCGCTTTCCCGATGTCGTGCATCTGGCTGCGCAGGCCGGCGTACGTCACTCGTTGATCGATCCACATGCCTATGTCGACGCCAACCTCGCGGGCTTCCTCAACGTGCTCGAAGGTTGCCGGCACGCGCAATGCCGGCATCTCGTTTACGCCTCGTCCTCCTCGGTCTATGGCGCCAACACCCGCGTTCCTTTTCGTGCTGCCGACAATGTTGATCATCCCCTGAGCCTCTACGGCGCGACCAAGAAGGCCAACGAACTCATGGCGCATGCCTATGCGCATTTGTTCGCTCTGCCGGCGACGGGCCTGCGGTTTTTCACTGTCTACGGGCCGTGGGGCCGCCCGGACATGGCGATGTGGTTGTTTACCGAAGCGATCATGCAGGGTCGGCCGATCAAGCTGTTCAACAACGGCCGGATGCGCCGGGACTTCACCTATGTCGATGACGCGGTGGAGGCGGTCGTGCGGCTCGTCCCCCGGCCGCCGGCGCCAAATCCCGTCTGGTCCGGAGACGCCCCCGATCCCGCTACGAGCCGGGCACCCTGGCACGTCTACAATATCGGCAACAGCCGGCCGGTCGAGGTGACCGAGGTCGTGCGGTTGATCGAGGAAGCCCTCGGCAAGCGGGCGAGCCGGGAGTTACTGCCGATGCAGCCGGGCGACGTCGCGCAGACCTATGCGGACGTGGCCGATCTCGAGCGCGCGGTGGGGTTCCGGCCCAAGACGCCGATCGAAGAGGGAATTCGCCGCTTCGTCGATTGGTTTCTCCGAGTTCGGCCGAAAGTGATGGCGTAGAACGGTCCGCAATGACCGCAGGGGATGTAACTCTTTGATTCAAAACGTGTCCACAGGCTCAAACGGGGCCATCGCCAGCCGGCTTCGGGCATGCTAGGAGGGACTCGTTACGGGCGCCGGCAGGGGGGAACTCGTCCATCATGGTGCAAGCCGCCAAACGCGACGCGGACCGTCTGCTACGCGTAGGTGTGGTTGGCGTCGGCGTGATGGGCAGCAATCATGCCCGCGTCTTTGCCGATTTGCCGGGCGTCAAACTCGTCGGCGTGGCCGATCCCGATAGCAAGCAGCGCGATTTCGTTTCGCGGGCGCTCGGCTGCTCGGCGTTCAGCGGCGTTGAGCCGCTGCTTGCGCAGGGTGTCGATGCTGTCACCATCGCGGCGCCCACCCATCTGCATCGGGAATTGGCGCTCTGCTGCATCGAGCGTGGCGTGCATGTGCTGGTGGAGAAACCGATCGCACCCTCGGTGGAAGAGGGACACGCAATCATAGCCGCGGCGCGCCACGCGGGCGTCGCCTTGATGGTCGGTCACGTCGAGCGGTTTAACCCGACGGTTGAGGCGATCAAGGACGCGATCAGCGATGAGGACATTCTTTCCATCGCTATCACCCGTGTCGGCCCGTTCCCGCCGCGCATGTCCAACGTGGGCGTGGTCATCGACCTCGCCGTGCACGACATCGACCTCATCCGCTGGTTCACCGAGTCCGACATCGCGGAGGTGCAGCCGCAGCTCTCCAACGCGATTGCCGAGCGCGAGGACATCGCGCTCCTGCAGTTCCGCACCGCCTCCGGCGTGCTTGCCCACATCAACACCAATTGGCTCACGCCGTTCAAGGCGCGCAGTGTCACCATCGCGACG
>JBKOXY010000224.1:0-5836 GCA_046725125.1 Pseudomonadota bacterium
TCGATTCCTGCATAATGCTCCATGGCTGTCCTCCGTCTCCAGATGCTTGGGGCCGACTCAACGTCGTGACCCCGTTTCATCATCTATCGGGGGACAGCCACATCAACTCATCGCTCAGAGCAGGCCCATTACGGCATCTAACCAGTTCGGGAGTCTACCCACCGCCTCAGCGGCTCGCCACTCGGCCAAGTCTGGCGATTTTCGGCTTTCTCTCCAGTGGGAATAGGTTGAAATACGGCTGCGCTTCCTCGAGCACCCGCGCAAAGGACGGGCGCGCCATCAGGCGGTCGAGATAGGCCGCGAGATTTTTGTGCGTCTCGGCGAAGGGAACGACGGTGTTTGCGTAGAACAGCGCCGGCGCCGCCGCGCAGTCGGCCAAGGTGAAGTCGTCGCCGATCGCCCAGATCTTCGATTCCATCTCTTGTTCCATGACGCCGTAGGCCTGGTGGAGCTGCGCCTTTGCAAGGTCCACCCCGTACGGATCGGTCTTGCCCGCGGGACGCAGCCGGTCAGCCACGATCTTCTGCATGGGTTCCTGAACGTAGTGGTCGTAGAAGCGGTCCCACATCCGCGTCTGCCAGGCACGATCCGCATCCGCAGGCAGGAAGCGCGTCGGGCCCGGATAATGCGCGTCCAGGAATTCGATGATGACGGTCGATTCCGCCACCGTGCGATGACGCGCCTCGTCGCGCAGCACCGGCATCTTGGCCATGGGCCAGACCGCGCGAAAGGCCGCGCGCGAAGCCTCGTCGCGCAGATCGACGATGATCGGCTCGAACGGGACGCGGTTCTCGTACAAGGCGATGAGCGCCTTGTGGCAGAAGGACGCAAGCGGATGGAAATAGAGCTTCAGAGCCATGCCAACGGACTCGCGCTCGTTCCTTCAAACGTTCCGCTTCGCTGACCGGAACCGGCGCAACTATCCGCGCACCGCCGCTTCCGCCACCGCCTTGAGGTTCTCCAGGCCTTTCTCGAAATAGCCGCCGAGCATCTTGTCCTGGTTCATGAACAAGCAGATCGCCCGGGCGACGAAATTGTTCTGGCCGAACATGGCCCATGTCACCGCCGTGCGATTGCCCTCGGGCTTGAACGTGAACTCGGCGGTGCTGGTGCCGGCCATCGGCTGCACGAAATCGAGCTTGATCCTGATGAGCTCGGCCGGGCGGCTCTGGGTCAGCGTCATGCGTCCTTCGCCGATCTCCCTGTTGCCGGCCCAGGCGAAGACCGCGCCTTCTCCGGCGGACGGGCCCTCGAAGGCGGTCTTCGCGTTGGGGTCGAGCTTCGCCCAGGGCGACCATGCGTCCCATTTATGGAAGTCGTTCACCTGCGCGAAGACGTCGGACGCGGGGGCGGCGATCGTTGCCGAGCGTGCGATCCGGTATTCGGAGGACTGCAGCGCGACGAACGCGGCGAACGCCGCGACCACCGCGACGAGCGCGATCAGGATCTTCAGGACCATCGAAACCCCCTTTGCAACGCCATTGATGCGCGCCGTCAGCGGCGCTCAAGCCTCCACGATGATCATCCAGCCCACGCCGAAGCGGTCGGCGACCATGCCGAAGCGCTTGGCGAAGAACGTCTTGCCGAGCGGCATCCGCACCTCGCCGCGGTCGGCGAGCGCCGCGAACACGCGGTCGGCCTCGGCCTCGTTCTTGGCATTGATGGAGAGCGAGAAGCCCTCGAATTTCGGCTTACCCTGCGCGCAGCCGTCGGACGCCATCACGTCCTCGCCGTTGATGTGAAGGCATGAATGCATGATCTTGTTGTCGCTGCCGGGTGCAACCATGCCGGGCGGCGGCGGCTCGGGGCTTTCCTTATAGCGCATCATCATCTTGACCTCGGCGCCGAGCGCCTTCTTGTAGAACTCGATCGCCTCCTCGCAGCGGCCGTCGAAGAACAGATACGGTGTCGGCATGGTCTTCTCTCCTTTGTGCAAGTCGTTTGGGAGTAAGTCGTTTGGGAAAAGTCGTTTGGGAAGTCGTTGCGATGGCGCAATACGGCGCGTTCAGGCCGCCTGCGCCCGCCGCAGGGCCGCGAGGTCGATCTTGCGCATCTGCAGCATCGACCGCATGACCCGTTGCGCCGTTTCGGAATTTGCGTCCATCAGCATCTCGGGCAGCGCTTTCGGGATGACCTGCCACGAGAGGCCGAACTTGTCCTTGAGCCAGCCGCACGGTCCCTCTTCACCGTCCTTTGCCAGCTTGCTCCAGAAGTAGTCGATCTCCTCCTGCGTTTCACAGTGCACCTGGAACGACACCGCCTCGTTGAACTTGAAATGCGGGCCGCCGTTCAGCGCCAGGAATTTTTGCCCTTCGATTTCGAACTCCACGGTCATAACCGTTCCGGCCTTCTTGCCGTGAACCTCGAATCCCTCTTTTCCATAGCGGCTGATTTTTCCGATCTTGGAATTCTTGAACACGGAAGCGTAAAACTTCGCCGCCTCTTCGGCCTGCGTATCGAACCACAGGCAGGGCGTGATCTTTTGCGCCGTCATCTGCATGATCTACTCCTCTCACGTTCTGGCGGTTGGTCTGCGCTCGCTACGAAATCCGCCGGCTCATGCCGCGCTCGGCCGTGCCTGCGGGTGACAGGATTGCGCCGCGCCGGTTTTGTACTCGTCGTTGCGCTTCACCCAATCCATGATTTCTTTCTCGTTGCGGCCCTTCGGAGTGAGGTCGAGGAAGTTATAGGCGCCGAGCAGCAGGTCGCCGCCGCGCGCGTAGGACGAGTAGGTATGAAAAACGTCGCCGTTCTCGTCCTTGTAGAAGACGCTGAAGCCGGGCAGCTCGTCCGACTGATACTTCTCGTCTTCGATCATCGCATAATTGTAGTAGATCTTGCCCTTGGCAAGCTCCTCCTTCGTGAACGAGACGTGATAGTCGTAGTTGAAGTCGCTGCCGTAGGATGAGATCAATTTAAAGCGCCATCCCAGCCGCTTCCTGTAAGCTTCGAGGTCGGCGAGCCGTCCGCGCGAAATCGCCACGAACATAACGTCGTGATTGGCGAGGTGAATATTGGCGCCGTCCACGTGGTCGGCGAAGAAGGAGCAACTGGCGCAGCCTTGGCCCAAATCCCATCGCCACATGAAATGATAGACGATCAATTGGCTGCGGCCGTCGAAGAGCTCGGCGAGCGTCCTTTTGCCCTCGGGCGTATCGAAAACATACTCCTTCTCGACCTTCACCCAAGGCAGCGCGCGTCGCTCGGCAGCGACGAGATCGCGCATGCGGGTGAGTGCCTTCTCGCTCTTGAGATGCGCCTTGCGTGCGGCAAGCCACTCGTCTCGCGACACGACGCGGTGTTGCATGGTTCGGTCTCGGCTCGACATGATATGCTCCACGCTTGATCTGACTGCCCCGCCGCGCCATCGGGCTTGAACGCGTTATCGCACCGTCACCGGTCACCCCTGACGCGGTTTGCTCGTCTTTTTCCCTTTCTTTCGCGCCCACCCCGGCAATGCGATTGACACAATGCGTTGATATCAACATAATTGTGGCGTGTCAAAGGCAGCCGAAGTTCCCTTCGCAACCACGCTCTTGGTTCGGGACACGTGCTTGTGCCTTCACCTGCAGCGCGCGGCGCGGGCGCTCGCGCGGCGTTTCGACGACGCGCTGCGGCCGCTCGGCCTCACCAGCGGGCAGTATTCGACGATGATGTCGCTGAACCGGCCCGAGCCGCCCAGCATCGGGTCAGTCGCATCCCTGCTTGCCGTGGACCGCACGACGCTCACCGCCGCGCTCAAGCCGCTGCAGCGGCGCGGCCTGATCACGGTGATGGTCGACGCCAAGGACCGACGCAGCCGCCGGCTCAAGCTGACGCCCGCGGGTCGCGCATTGCTCGCGCGCGCGGTTCCGGTCTGGCGGCGCACCCATGCCGAGATCGAACGCCTGGTTCCGCGTGCCGGCGCCGACCGCTTGCGGCGTGACCTGCGCGCGCTGAGCTAACTGATATCTCGATGCCGTGGGTGAAGGGTTTTCGAGTTGACTCCGACGACTGCGAGACATAGCAGTTTTGTCCTCACCTGCGTGCCGTCTTCTCCCCAGCGACTGATTTTCTACGCTTCGTGCGGAGCGCGGCAGCCCGCGGATGGCCCCGCTCTACGCCAGAGAGAGATGCCACGGCATGCATGACACGGACGCCTTGATCGCGCGGCTCCCCAAATGCGAGCTGCACATCCACGTCGAGGGCAGCCTGGAGCCGGAGTTGATGTTCGCCTTGGCGCGCCGCAACGGCATCCGCCTGCCGTATGCGTCGGTCGACGCGGTGCGGCAGGCCTATCGGTTCCGCAACCTGCAGGATTTTCTCGACGTCTACTACCTCGGCATGTCGGTGTTGATCACGGAGCAGGATTTCTACGACCTTGCCTTCGCCTATCTCAAGCGCGCGCGCGCCGACAATGTCCGCCACGTCGAGATGTTCTTCGACCCGCAAGGCCACACGTGCCGCGGCATCGCGTTCGCGACCGTGGTCGAAGGGCTGACCCGCGCCGTAGCCGATGCAAGGCGAGAGCTGGGCGTAGCGGCAAGCCTGATCATGTGCTTCCTGCGCCATCTCGACGCGGCGGACGCCGAACGCACGCTCGACGCGGCGCTGCCGTTCCGCGACCGCATCGTCGGCGTCGGGCTCGATTCGTCCGAGCGCGGGAACCCGCCGGGCAAGTTCAAGCGCGTGTTCGCGCGCGCCCGCGACGCAGGCTTCTTTCTCACCGCCCATGCCGGTGAGGAGGGGCCGCCGAGCTACGTCTGGGAGGCGCTCGATCTGCTCGGCGTCGCGCGCATCGATCACGGCGTCCGCGCCATGGAGGACCAGGCCCTGGTGGGTCGGCTCGCGCGCGAGCAAGTCCCGCTCACCGTCTGTCCGCTCTCCAACGTGCGCCTGCGGGTGGTCGACGATCTCGCGCATCACCCGCTGCGACGGATGCTGGACAAAGGCCTGATGGTCACGGTCAATTCCGACGACCCCGCCTATTTCGGCGGCTATGTGAGCGAGAACTACCGCGCCAGCGCGCAGGCGTTGGGGCTCGCACGCGACGAGATCGCAGCGATCGTCCGCAACGGGATCAAGGCCTCGCTGATCTCGACGGCGGAGAAGGACAAGGCTTTGGCCGACGTCGATCGCGTGCTCGCCGAGCGCGCGTGAGGACGGACGATCCGCGGTCAGTTGATCTCGGCGGACGCGCACAACTCTACGAGGATGCGCGGACATCCTCGCCCTGCAGCAGCAGCCGGAACATCAGCCCATGCGTGATCAGGAGCAGCGGTACGATGACGGTTGGAATGAAGTAGGCGGCACCCAACTGACCCGGAGCGAACCCGACGGAGTTGCCCTGATAGAAAGCGTAGAGGAGATCGGCGGTGCCCCACAGGTTGAACACCCAGACCAGGGGTATCCCCCACCTGCTCCGCAACGCGGCCAACGCGAGCAGGGCGAGCACCGCGGCGATGAGATCACCGTAGGCGGCCGGGCGCGCGAACGCCGCTGACAGATCCGGTGCGACCACGCCGGGCACCAGGAATGCCAAGCCGACAAAGCGGAAGCTGTGCAAGACGAGGAGCGGACGCAGCGCGTCGACGCGCGGTTGGCTGCGCAGGTATGGCCAGAGGTATTGCGCGGCGACAATCCCCCACGCAAGGAAGCCCAGCGCGACACTTATTCCGAACAGGGCTTGCGGAGGCACGTTCGGCGTCCCTCGCGCTCAGAGGTCCTGCGTCCGGCGTTTCATGGCATCGTCCCAGACCTCGTCGCGGTCCTCGTCGAACACCAGCTTGGCGTCTTGCGGCGTCGTGAACCAGAAGCCGTGGGCGAGCTCGCCCTCGAGCTGGCCCGGCCCCCAGCC
>JBKOXY010000334.1:0-13709 GCA_046725125.1 Pseudomonadota bacterium
GCCAAGCTGAGCCATCTGGGTCGAGGCGGCGAGGCACGCATGGTCGACGTGTCGGCGAAGCCGCCGACCGAGCGGAAGGCCATAGCCGAGGGCCGCGTCGTGATGGCGGCAAAGACCCTCGACCTCGTGCTCGCAGGCAACGCCACGAAGGGCGACGTGCTCGGCGCCGCCCGCATCGCCGGTATCATGGCGGCAAAGCGAACGCATGAGTTGATTCCGCTCTGCCATCCCCTCCCCGTCTCGAACATTGCCGTCGACATCGAGCCCGAGCGCAAGCTGCCCGGCTTCAGGGTGCGCGCGAGCGTCAAGGTCACCGGACCGACCGGGGTTGAGATGGAAGCGCTGACCGCCGTCGCGGTCGCCTGCCTGACCATTTACGACATGGTGAAGGCGCTCGAGCGCGGCATGCGCATCGAGGGTATCCGCCTCCTCGAGAAGCGCGGCGGCAAGTCGGGACGTTATCAAGCAAAGGAGTGAGCCGTGGCGCTGATGCCGGTCGCAGAGGCGCTCTCCCGAGTGCTCGCGGACGCCGAGCCGTTGGCCGGCGAGCCCACACCGCTCACGGAGGCCCACGGCCGCGTGCTCGCCGCTGACGTCGCAGCGCTGCGCACCCAGCCGCCGGCCGATGTCTCGGCCATGGACGGCTACGCCGTGCGTTCGACGGACGTCGCCAGGGTGCCGGTCAAGCTCAAGCTGATCGGCGAAGTCGCAGCCGGACATCCCTTTCAAGGCACGGTCGGGGCCGGCGAAGCCGCGCGCATCTTCACCGGCGGCGTGCTGCCGCCCGGTACCGACGCCATCGTGATCCAGGAGAATACGGTGCGCGAGGGCGACGCCGTCGTCATCACCACGCCTTCGAGCAAAGGCAAACACGTCCGCGTCGAGGGGCTCGACTTCAAGCGCGGCGCGGTGCTGCTCGCCAGAGGTCATCGCCTCACCGATCGCGATCTCGCGCTCGCCGCCGCCATGAATCATCCGACCGTGCCGGTGCATCGCCGCCCCAAAGTAGCGGTGCTTGCAACCGGCGACGAATTGGTCATGCCGGGCGCCACACCTGGGTTCGGCGAAATCGTCTATTCCAACGGCTACGCCACCATGGCGCTCGCGCGCCGGGAGGGCTGCGAGGTCGTCGACCTCGGCATCGTGCCCGACCGCCTCGCCGAGACCGCCGCGGGGGTGCGCCGTGCGCGCGACGCCGGTGCCGACATCCTCGTGACGTCGGGCGGTGCCTCGGTCGGCGATTACGACCTCGTGCAGGGGGCGCTCGCGGCCGAGGGACTGGCGTTGTCGTTCTGGAGGGTGGCATTGCGTCCTGGCCGGCCGATGATGCATGGCCGCCTCGGCCCCATGCACGTGCTCGGCCTGCCGGGCAATCCGGTCTCGGCCTATGTCTGTGCGGTGCTCTTCCTGGTCCCTCTCATCCGGCGGCTTGCCGGCCGCGGCGATGTCGCGCCCGCACCCGACGCGGCGTGCCTCGGCTGCGATCTGCCGGCAAACGACGAGCGCGCGGACTACCTGCGCGCCACGCTGGCGATTGGTCCCGACGGCGTCCCGATCGCAACGCCGGCGCCGGTGCAGGACAGTTCCATGCTCATGCTGCTCGCGCGCGCCGACTGCCTGCTTGTGCGCGAACCGCATGCCCCGCCCGCCAAGGCAGGGGAGCGCTGCTCCATCATCAGGCTCGCGTTCTAGCGCCAACGACGCGACGTCGCAAAAACGAGGATGGCCTGCAGGGCCTGTTACTCGACCGACTCGTTCAAAGGCCGACTTATTGGCCTGGGATGAGCACTTCGAGCCGATCGGGGGCTGCCACGGACGCAAAGCCCTTGCGGTTCCTCGAGTGCGTTCACGCCAAATTAAATGGTTGCGGAACACATATCGAACATATAGTGTCTGTTCATGATTTGTTTCGGCGAGTCTCCTGAGGCCCGCCGCAATGGGGGAAATGCAAGATGCTGACCCGAAAACAGTTCGAATTGCTGCGCTTCATCCACGAGCGCCTCAAGGAGACCGGCGTGCCGCCCTCCTTCGACGAGATGAAGGACGCGCTCGATCTGCGTTCGAAGTCCGGGATCCATCGCCTGATCACAGCGCTGGAGGAGCGCGGCTTCATTCGCCGGCTGCCCAATCGTGCCCGCGCCATCGAGGTGATCAAATTGCCTGAATCGGTTGCGCACGGCATCGGCACGGGTCGTTCCCGCGGATTCACACCGAGCGTGATCGAGGGCAATCTTGGCCGGGTGCGGACCGCATCGGAGGACGAAGGCGGGCGCCCCGTAGCGGTGCCGGTCATGGGCCGCATCGCCGCCGGCACGCCGATCGAGGCGATCCAGACCAAAAGCCACGTCATCAACATGCCTCCCGATGTGCTTTCGACCGGGGAGCATTTCGCCCTCGAGGTGCGCGGCGATAGCATGATCGAGGCCGGCATCCTCGACGGCGATATCGCGCTCCTCAAGAAGACCGATGGGGCAGATACTGGCGATATCGTGGTGGCGCTGATCGACGAAGAAGAGGCGACGCTCAAGCGTTTCCGCCGCCGCGGCGCCTCGATTGCGCTCGAGCCCGCCAATACGGCCTACGAGGTCAGAATTCTGCCGCCCAATCGCGTGCGCATCCAGGGTAAGCTGGTCGGGCTGTTCCGACGCTATTAATCGCCCTCGCCGCGCTTGCTCCATCGAAGCAGAGGGGCAACGATCTCAATCGCCGGCCTCCAAGTCCTCTTCGCGCGGCGTGGCGTCGCGGGGCTGGGGTGGCATCCCGCGGGGCGGCGCGGGCGCGTCGTTTTCTGGCGCAACAGCACGTCTCCACGGGCGATCGAAGCCCAAAGGCCGCGTCGTGGTGATCTCGAAGCGTTCGCCAAGGCGGCGCAACGCCATCGCTCCGGAGCGTCGCCAGACCTGGCGGTCGACGACCAGCGCGGCGCAGCCGGGCGGCGCATCGCGCGCGCTTACCACCAGCACGGCGCGGCGGCAGTCCTCCTCGAAGGCCTCGGTCGTCCTTGCAATGGCGACGAGCGAGCCGTCGCGCAGCTTCCCGACGCAGCCTGCCGGATCGCATCTGATCCCTTCGCCAAGCGTACTGTCGTTCGGCGCGCGCGCATCGGCATCGGCCGCAAGCCACTCGCGCAGCGCAAAGAGGTCGCTACCGGATTTGACCACGGAAAACCGACCGTTTTCACCGCGGACGGCGGCGGCGCTGCCGTCGGCGGCGATCAGCACATCGGGCTGGGGCGCGCGAAGCATCAGCACGATGGCCCCGCTGATCAGCAACCCGCCGATGAACCGCAGCGGCGTTTTGAGGAGGCAGAGCACGACGAGTCCGGCCGTGCATAGGAGCAGCGGGCCGGTGCCGAACGCCGCCATCCGCCCCACCGCTCCTGGAAAACTCGTGACCCAAAGCGCAACGGAGATCATCCACTCGATGCCATGCCCCATTAAGCGCCACCACAGGCCGTCGAAGCCGAGCGGCATGCTTATCAGACCGAGAACTCCCGCCGGCATGACCCAGGCCGACACCACCGGCATCGCCATCAGGTTTGCGAGCACGCCGTAGGGAGAGATGCGGTGGAAGTGATAGGCGATGTAGGGGATGGTCGCGGTGCCGGCGAGCAGCGAGACGAGCAACAACCCGGCGATCTCTCGGCCGCCCCACAGCGCGATCTTCGCCGCGAGCGGGGTGTCGCCGCCCTTGCTCATCCAGGGCAGGCCTTGCTGGTATCCGGCGACGAGCGCCAGCGTCGCCGCAAACGACATTTGGAAGCTCGGGTGAACGATCGCTTCGGGTGCGAGCAGCAGCACGCCGAACGCCGCGACCGTGAGCGTGCGGAAGGTGAGCGTCGGGCGATCGACCATCACACCGATGAGGACGATGCCGATCATGATGAAGGAGCGCTGGGTCGCAACCTCCGCCCCCGACAGCAGGAGATAGAACGCCGCCGCGGCCAGCGCCGCGAGCGCCGCCCATTTCTTGATGGGATGGCGGCTGCTGAAGGCCGGCATGAGCGCAAACGCCGCGCGAAACCCAAAGAACATGAGGCCGGCCACCACCGCCATGTGATACCCGGAGATCGAAAGCACATGGGCGAGGCCCGACACGTACATGGCCTCGTTCACCGGCGTAGAGATGGTGTCGCGTTTGCCCGTGATTAGCGCCGATGCGATCGCTCCTTTGTCGCCGGGCAGGACCGCGCGGATGCGCTTATCGATGGCCTCGCGCATGCCATCCATGACTGCGGCGTAGCGAAGCCGCAGACCGGGCGCGTGCGGCGCCTCGGCGGTGCGGACGCGGCCGAGCACGAAGCCCGAAGCGCCGATGCGCTGGAAATACATGTCGCGCGCGAAGTCGTAACCGCCCGGCCGCAAGGGTTCGAGCGGGGGAGATAACCGCGCCTTGAACTCGACGAACCTGCCGACGGCCGGCGCCGTGCCCTTGCGCACCGATACCCGCACGCGCTCGAGCGTCTCTTTCAAGCGCGCGCTGTCAGCGCGCTCGAGGCGCACGACGATGCGGTCGGATCGCTCGCGCTCTTCGCGCAGCTCGACGAAGCCCGCCAGCTCGACGTTCCATACCGGCGCCGTCAGCACGGGATGGGCGATGATTTCGCGCTTGACGGTGACGGCCGCAAACCCGGCCGCCATGGCGGCGATGCCCAGCGTCGCCGGAAACGCGAACGGCCGATGCCGGCACAGGATTGCCGCTGCTACGGTCGCGGCGAGCAGCAGGGCTGCTGCCCATGGCGCGGGCTCTCGCTCGACGGCGAAATAGATGATGGTCCCACAGCCGAATGCGATCGCGAGCCATGGCACCAGCCGGCCCGGAGCGACCCATTCGCGCACGCGCTGAGCCGCGCGACGCGCAAAATCCGTGAGGCCCTGCGGCCACGCCAGTGCGGGCCTGCGCCCCGCCGCGATCCAAGGCCGCCATGCCTCGGCCCGCCCGCGCGATCTACTCTGCTCGACCATCGCGCGGCCCCCTGACGCCCGCGCCACATCTCACCCGTGCATCCTACACAATGCGGTTGCCCTGGACACGGTCTTGGACGAGCGTCCACAGCGTTTGTATTCGATGAAGCAGAGGGCAAGGCCGAAACCACGCCCGGCATGTTCCTCCCTTCATCCCGGCTGCGCGTCACCGGCAGGACTTCGGAGGTTGATTGCAGGCGCCAGGTTGTGGTCTGATCGGCAACGAGATGGTAGCCGTGCACGGGGCGCGGCGAAATGCGGGACATTCCCGGATTGCGCCGCGCTCGATCTGCAGCTCGCACGATACACTGAGGCAAACATGGACCAAGGCGTTCAACTCAAGCGCACGGATCGCATTCGCGCCGTTGAGCGCTTGCGCGATTTCATCGTGAGAGCCGTCGATGGTGCCCGCGCTGTCGAAGCGCCGTTCTATCACCTTCAGCTCGAGCAGGTCTTTCCCGATGACGTCTATGCATCCATGCTGACGGCGATGCCGGAGGCATCGGATTATCGGCCGCTCTACGGCCAAAACCAATGCAACGTGCTGGCGGATGGCACACCTACCCGGGTGAAGATCGACCTTTTTCCCGAGTACATCCGCCATCTGCCGCCGGAGAAGCGTATGGTCTGGGACGTCGTCGGCCGCGCGTTGTGCTCGGAATCCGTCAAAGCCGCGTTCGTGCGCAAGCTTGCCCCGGCACTGGCGCGCCGGTTCGGGCCGAACTACGCCAAAGTGGGCATGTATCCAATCGCTATCCTCACCAGAGACGTGCCCGGCTACAAGATCGATCCGCACACTGATACGCGCTGGAAGGGAATTACCGTGCAACTCTTTCTGCCGCGCGACGCGTCGCATACTCACATCGGCACGATCTTCCACGAAAAGCTGCCCGATGGCAGCCTGCCAAAACGGACCCAGATGAAATTTGCGCCCAATACCGGCTACGCGTTCGCGGTGGGCGACGACACGTGGCATTCCGCTGACCCGGTCGGTCGTGAAGTGACGACGCGCGACAGCATCCTGCACACCTATTTCGTCGACGCCGGCATATTGCGCGTGCTGCGCAATCGCGGCAAACGGATCGGCAACTTCCTGCGCAACGAGTTCCGCAACTACGCGCCGCGCTGAGCCGGTGGCGCGCACTCACCGTTGCGCCCTAGGATGAGGCACCCTTCCCGCCGCTCACCCGCGCCCAGGTATCGCGGAGGCCGACCGTGCGGTTGAACACGAGACGGCCGGGCGCCGAGTCCGGATCGCGGCAGAAATACCCCTGCCGCTCGAACTGGACGGGGTCGTCGGAATTTGCGGCCGCAAGCGCGGGCTCGAGCCTGCAGTCCGTCAGCACTTCGAGTGAATCGGGGTTGAGATCGGCGATGAAGTCGCCGGGGTTCGGGTCGGGGCGCGCAAAGAGCTGGTTATAGAGCCGAACTTCCGCAGGCACCGCGTCGGCGGCCGACACCCAATGGAGCGTGGCTTGCACCTTGCGCCCGTCCGGGGCGTTGCCGCCGCGGGTCTGGGGATCATAGCTGCAGCGCAGCTCTACCACTTCTCCGGCGGGGTTCTTCACCACCTCGCGGCAGGTGATGAAATAGGCGTAGCGTAGCCGAACCTCGCGCCCGGGCGACAACCGATAAAATTTCTTCGGTGGATGCTCCATGAAATCGTCACGCTCGACATAGAGTTCGCGACCGAAGCGAAGGCGCCGCGTCCCTGCGGCTGGATCGTCGGGATGGTTGACGGCTTCGATCTCTTCGGATCGGCCTTCGGGGTAGTTTTCGATAACGATCTTCAGGGGGCGCAGCACCGCCATGCGTCGCAACGCCGCCTTGTTGAGAACTTCGCGGACCGAAAAGTCGAACATGGCCGCATCGACCACGCTGTTGGCCTTGGCAACCCCGATCCGCTTGACGAAATCGCGCACCGCCTGCGGCGGCACGCCGCGCCGGCGCAGCCCTGCCAGCGTCGGCATGCGGGGATCATCCCAGCCCCTGACGTGCCCACCAAGCACCAGTTCGGTGAGTACGCGCTTGGACAGCACCGTATGGGTGAGATTGAGGCGGGCGAACTCGTACTGCCGCGGGCGGGATGGAACCGGCAGGTGTTCGAGGAACCAGTCGTACAAGGGCCGGTGGTCCTCAAATTCGAGCGTGCAGAGCGAGTGGGTGATGTGCTCGATGGCATCCGATTGGCCATGGGCGAAGTCATAGCTGGGATAAATGCTCCAGGCTGTGCCGGTGCGCGGATGGCTCGCGTGTAGAATGCGATAGAGCACCGGATCGCGCAGATTGATGTTGCCGGAGGCCATATCGATCTTGGCCCGTAGCACCCGCGCCCCATTCGGGAATTCACCCGCCCGCATGCGGCGAAAGAGATCGAGGTTTTCCTCGATGGTTCGATCGCGCCAGGGACTGTTGCGTCCCGGCTCGGTCAGGGTGCCGCGGGCGATGCGCATCTCCTCCTGCGACTGGTCGTCGACATAAGCCTTGCCGATGCGGATCAGGTGCTCGGCCCACTGGTAGAGTTGTTCGAAGTAGTCGGACGCATGGTAGAGATGTGTTCCCCAGTCGAAGCCGAGCCAGCGCACGTCGCGCTCGATGGCGTCGATATATTCTTGCTCCTCTTTCGTCGGATTGGTGTCGTCGAAGCGCAGATGGCAGCGGCCACCGAACTCCTGTGCGATGCCGAAATTAAGGGCGATCGACTTGGCGTGGCCGATATGCAGATAGCCGTTGGGCTCCGGCGGAAAGCGGGTCACCACCGTGGTGTGGCGTTTCGCGGCGAGATCCGCTTCGATGATGTCGCGAATGAAATCACGACCCACCTCCGCCACCGCCGTTCCAGCTTCCGTCATGCCACTTCCCATTGTCGACACTGTAGCCTATGTGCCAAATCCGCTGGCACGCGCCAAGACCGTCGACCCGCGAAACCTTTAATGACCTATGTTACTTCTATGCTAAACGGAGCCCGCTGACAGCCTGTCTGTGCGTTGCAGGCTGCGGCGGGCTCTTATGCTGCGATCTTGGTCCGCTGAAACACCTGCGAACGCGGATCGTTGCAAAAACCACGCGACATGACCGAGACCATCGTCACGCGCTTTGCTCCCTCTCCCACGGGCTTCCTGCATATCGGCGGGGCGCGCACTGCGCTGTTCAACTGGCTCTATGCCCGCGGACGCAGCGGGAAGATGCTGCTGCGGATCGAGGATACCGACCGCGAGCGCTCCACGCAGGCCGCGATCGAGGCCATCCTCGATGGGCTCTCCTGGCTCGGCCTGAATTGGGACGGCGAGACCGTCTACCAATTCTCGCGCTCCGAGCGCCACCGCGAGGTGGCCCAGGCGCTGTTGGCAGCGGGCCGCGCCTATCGTTGCTACACCACTCCCGAGGAACTCGCGCAAATGCGCGAGAAGGCGCGCAGCGAAGGGCGTACCAAGCTCTATGACGGCCGCTGGCGCGATCGCGATCCGTCCGAGGCCCCGCCTGGGGTCCTCCCGGTGATCCGGCTCAAAGCACCGCTGACAGGAGCGACCGTGATCGAGGATCAGGTGCAGGGGCGCGTCGAATGGCAGAACGAGAACCTCGATGATCTCGTATTGTTGCGTTCGGACGGCACGCCGACTTACATGCTTGCCGTCGTGGTCGATGACCACGATATGGGCGTTACCCACGTCATCCGCGGTGACGATCACCTCACCAACGCGGCGCGCCAGACCCAGATCTACAACGCGCTCGGCTGGCGCATCCCGATGATGGCGCACATTCCGCTCATTCATGGGCCTGACGGCTCGAAATTGTCCAAGCGGCATGGCGCGCTCGGGGTCGATGCGTACCGGGCGATGGGCTATCTGCCGATGGCCATGCGCAACTATCTCGTGCGGCTGGGCTGGAGCCATGGCGACCAGGAAATCTTTTCGACCGAGGAGATGATCGCGGCCTTCGATCTGCCGCAGATCGGACGCTCGCCTGCGCGCTTCGACTTCGCCAAGCTCGAGAGCCTCAACGGCCATTATTTGCGCCAGACCGCCGACGCCGATCTGCTCGCCGAGCTTGAGCGCGTGCTCCCGCACATCGCCGGCGGACCCGAGCTTGCCGCCAAGTTGACCCCGGATATGCGAAAGAAGCTGCTCGCGGCCATGGCCGGGCTGAAGGAACGGGCCAAGACCCTGGTCGAGCTGGCGGACGGCGCCCGCTTCATCGTGGCTGAGCGCCCGCTCGTCCTCGACAACAACGCGGCGGGCCTGCTCACGGCCGAGGCGCGCAATCTCCTCGGCGACCTTTCGGCAGACCTCAAGACGGTCGAGCCCTGGAGCGCGGAGACCACCGAACAGGCCGTGCGCGCCTTTGCTGAGCGCAAGGGGGTCAAGCTCGGTACCGTCGCGCAGCCGTTGCGCGCCGCGCTCACCGGGCGCACCACCTCGCCCCCGATCTTCGACGTGTTGGCGGTGTTGGGGAAAAGCGAAAGCCTTGCCCGCCTGCACGACCAAGCCGCGCCGGGCATCGCCAACCGCTAGACCCCGCTCCACTCCCATGGGAACGGAAAACGCTGTGGCGGCGCGTGGCGGCAATCTCCACATGATTTCTAGGCCGGGCGGCGCATCGAGGTTGCGCCGGGGCCGGCGTCTTGCAGTGCACACTGGGATGGGCTACGCAAAAAAGCGGCTTCCCCAGGGGAGCGCGGTCCGCCGGGCGACACAACCGAGGGCTCGATCATGGATGCGAAGACGGGCGCCAACATCAAAACCGGCAAATTCATCGCCGGCGGCAAGGAGACCAGTTTTCCGATCTACGACGGCACGATCGGTCCTGCAGTGATCGACATCGGCAAGTTCTACGCCGAGACCGGGATGTTCACCTACGATCCTGGTTACACCTCGACCGGCAGCTGCGAGTCCAAGATCACCTACATCGACGGCGATGAAGGAATCCTGCTCTATCGCGGGTATCCGATCGAACAGCTGGCCGAGCACGGCGACTTTCTCGAGACCTGTTATCTCCTGCTCTACGGCGAGCTTCCCACCGCCGCGCAGAAGGCCGACTTCGACAATCGTGTCACCCACCACACCATGGTGCACGAGCAGATGAGTCGGTTCTATCAGGGCTTTCGGCGCGACGCGCACCCGATGGCGGTGATGACGGGCTGCGTCGGCGCGCTCTCGGCGTTTTATCACGACTCCACCGACATCTCCGATCCAACCCAGCGGATGATTGCCTCCATCCGGATGATCGCGAAAATGCCGACGATCGCGGCGATGGCTTACAAGTACTCGATCGGCCAGCCCTTCATCTATCCGAAGAACGACCTCGACTATGCGACCAATTTCTTGCGCATGTGCTTCGCGGTGCCGTGCGAGGACTATAAGCCCAATGCCGTCCTCGCCCGCGCGATGGACCGCATCTTCATCTTGCACGCCGACCACGAGCAGAATGCCTCGACCTCGACGGTCAGGCTCGCCGGCTCCTCCGGCGCCAATCCCTTCGCCTGCATCGCGGCAGGCTGCGCGTGCCTGTGGGGTCCCGCGCACGGCGGCGCCAACGAGGCCGCGCTGAACATGCTGCGCGAGATCGGCAAACCCGAACGCATCCCGGAATACATCCGCCGCGCCAAGGACAAGAACGACAGCTTCCGCCTCATGGGCTTCGGCCACCGGGTCTACAAGCATTACGACCCACGCGCCAAGATCATGCAGAAGACCTGCCACGAAGTGCTGAGCGAAATCGGCATCAAGGATGATCCGCTGCTCGACGTCGCGCTCGAGCTCGAGCGGATCGCGCTGCACGACGACTATTTCATCGAGAAAAAGCTCTACCCCAACATCGACTTCTATTCGGGAATCACGCTCAAGGCTATGGGATTCCCCACCACGATGTTCACCGTGTTGTTCGCGGTTGCCCGCACCGTCGGCTGGATTTCTCAGTGGAAGGAAATGATCGAGGACCCGCACCAGAAGATCGGGCGCCCGCGCCAGCTCTATACCGGTGCCACGCAGCGCGACTACGTGCCAATCTCGCGCCGGAAGTAGCGCGATTGATTGCGCTTAAACCGCTGCCGTTCCCCTACTAGGCGAAGACGACGGCCGTAGCGTCATTCATCATGACGGCACGGCGCGGCCGGCTGTGGCGAGCACGATGTCGGCGGCGCGCACCGCGGGCGCACTCGATCCGACCTCCATGATGGTATCGAGCCGGGAAAACGCCTCGATCTGGCGCCGGCGCTCCGGCGTATCGTTGAACAGTGGCAGCAGCGCTGCGGCGAGTTTTTCCGCCGTGCAATTATGCTGGAGCAGTTCCGGAACGACGTTCTCGCCAAGCAAGAGATTGGTCAGGATGATCGAAGGGAGCCGCTTCAAAATTCCGCGCCCCACGGCGAGGTATTCGATTGCCGATACCTTGTAGGCGGCGATCATCGGCACGCCGGCGAGCGCAAGCTCGAGCGTGACCGTGCCGGACTTCGCGAGCGCCGCCGTGGCAATGCGGAACGCCGCCTGCTTCTCCGCGGTCTCGACCACGATCCGCGCTCGCAGAGGCCAGCGTGCGATTGCCGTGCGGATCGGGTCCACGAGATGTGGAACGGTCGCCACCACCACCTCGAGTGATCCGAGCCGATCCTGGACCAGCGCCACGGTGTCGGAAAAAACGCCAAGCAGTCGCGCGATCTCGCCGGTCCTGCTTCCCGGCAGCACCAGCAGGGTCGGCGGCATGGCCAGCCGGCGACGCGCCTCCTCGAAATTGGGGCGCAGATTGCGCAGCTGTTCCACCAGCGGATGGCCCACGTAGGTGCAGGGCGGCCCGCCCAGCCGCTGGTGGACCGCAGGCTCGAACGGCAACAACGCCAGGATGTGATCGATATAGGCTCGCATCACCCGCGCGCGCCCCGGCCGCCAGGCCCAGACCGAGGGTGAGACATATTCGACGATCGCGATTGTGGGATCGGCGGCGCGCACCCGCCGCGCGATCCCGCGGGTGAAGCCCGGACTGTCGATGATGACGAGCACGTGCGGGCGCTTGGCTACTACCGCCTTGGCGGTGAAACGCATGAGGCGCAGGATTTTCGGAATCCGCCGCGGGATCGCGCTGAACCCAATGATCGGAAGATCCTCGATCGGATAGAGGCTTGCGACCCCCTCCGCCGCCATCTCGCGACCCCCGACCCCGACAAAACGCACCTGCCCGGCGGTGCGCTCCCGCAGCGCCCGCATCAGCGCGGCGCCGAGCCGATCACCCGACTCCTCGGCGGCGACGAGAAAGACATCGACGATTTCGGAGGGGCGCGTGGGGCGCGCTGGCGCGGTCATCGCTCGGCCGTCTGGTCGCGCACACCGAAGACAAACAATCGTTCGCGGTCCGCGGTCGCGCCAATCCGCTCCGGCTCGGCGACAATCGTGCTGCCGGCGACCACGGCAATACCGGCAAGCCCTGCCCGGGCCGCGCCTTCGACCGTCTGCGGGCCGATCGAAGGCAAATCGAGGCGCCGATCCTGGCCACGCTTTGCCGCCTTGACCAACACGCCCCGTCCCGAGGATGCGGCAATACGTCCGCTTTGACGAAGTTCCGCGATGCGCGCGAGCATGCGGTCGGTGCCTTCCGCGGCCTCGATCGCTAGCACACGCGCATCGGCCACGACCACCGCTTGGCCGACATCGAACGGACTCGATGCATTGAGCAGAGCGAGCCCCTTTGCAATGTCGGCATGGTCTCGGTCGCTGGGCCGCTCGCGGCCGAGGGCTCCTTCCGGCATCAGGATTTCTGGCGCGACTGTATGGGCTCCAAGGAGGCGGAAGCCGTGCTCTTCGAAGATCGTGGCAACACCCTTGAGCAAATGATCGTCGCCGCCGCGAAAGATGCCGTAGATTCGCGGCAGCAGGCGCAGCGTCTTGAAATCCGGCCGGATTTGCCAGATCGCCGGCCGCACCATCGAGCCGATGAAAACCACATCGCGGCAGCGCTCCTGGCGGGCAAGCCGGCAAAACCAGCCGAATTGGCCGACGGCGGCCCAGTGATGCGGGTAGCTTGCGACCCGTTGCGGATCCGCCCAGCCGCGAATGGCGAAAAGCACCACACGGCGCCCGCGCTTGCCCACCGCGTCGGCGACTGCAAACGGCAGGCTTCCGCCGCCGCAGATAATCGCCAGCGGACTATCCGCTGCGGTCGGTGCAGCTGCCACCTCGCTCATGCTTCCTCGCGAGCCGACGCACGACGAATGGCCATGGTCAGCGGTCGTGAGCCGGCACGGATGAAGGCGATCACCTTGGCGACGAGCGGGTCGCCGCCGCTTTGTGCCGCGACCTGATCGAGTCGCTCGCGAAACGTTCCGGCGCCGAAAAACATCGCCTCATAGGCCCGCCGCAGCCGATGGATATCAGCCTTGCTTGAGCCGCGCCGACGCATACCGACGACATTGAGGCCGATCAGATCGGCAAGTGGACCCTGGACGAGGCCAAACGGGATGACATCGGCGCGCACGCCGCTCAGGCCGACCACCATCGCGCCTTCGCCGACGCGCACGAATTGACGCACGGCGGCCTGGCCGCCGAACACGGCGAAGTCGCCGACCGTCACATGGCCGCCCAGCACCACGTTGTTGGCAAAGATCACATCGCTCCCGACCTTGCAATCATGGCCGATATGGGACCCCACCATCAACCAGCAGCGGTCTCCGACTTCGGTGACGCCGCGATCGTCCTCCGTCCCGGTATTTACGGTGACACCTTCGCGGACGTCGCAATCGGCGCCGATCACGAGTCGGGT
>JBKOXY010000174.1:0-5242 GCA_046725125.1 Pseudomonadota bacterium
GACGACAAGCGCGGCATGTCAGTGCAGTCCGATTTTTTCGAGCGGGCCGGCGGCGGCGCGCATGAGCGCCAGCACCGCGAATGTGAGCACGAGCCCGGCGACCGACAGGCTCGCCGCAAACGGGAAGTTGAAGCTCGCGAATCCGAGCTGATAGACCAGGTTCGCGACCATGTTGACGCGACCACCGCCGATCAGCTGCGGGGTTGCGAACGCGCTGAAGGTCCACGCGAACGCGGTGGTGACGCCGGCGATGATTCCGGGTGTGGAGAGCGGAAGCGTCACGGTGAGAAAGACGCGGATCGGACCGGCACCAAGACTCGCGGCCGCGCGCTCGTAGTCGCGGTCGATGTGCGAGAGCGCCGCCGCCAACATGATCACCATCACCGGCAAGGTGACGTGGACGAGCGCGGTGACGACCCCGAACTCGGTGAACATGAATTGCACGGGCTCTCCGATCAGCCCGGCCTTGAGCAGCATCGAGTTCACAAACCCGTTGTTGCCGAGCACGACAATCCACGAATAGGTGCGAACCACCTCGCCGAGGAACAGCGGGGTGACGGCGATCACCAGGATTGCGGACTTGAGCGCGACGTTTCTGGCGTGCACCAGCGCATAAGCGAGCGGGTATCCGACGATGAGCGTGAACAACGCCGTGAGGAGGCAGATCCAAACCGTGTCGAGGAACACCTGCGCGTAGAGCGGCTTCAGGAGCGCGGCGAAGTTTGCGAGCGTGAAGCCCCCCGGCTCCAGCGAACCCGGCACATAGGCCCGCAGGCTGTATTGCATCACCGCCGCCAGCGCGGCCACGAAGCCGAGCGCGCACAGCGTGGCCGGCGCCACGAAGGCACGCAGGAATGGTCTCGACGTCATGACCGCTCGGCGGGATGACACGGCGCGCCTGCGCCGCACGCGGCCGTCAGGCCGCTAGTTCATGATGTTCTCGGCAAACCACTTGCGCCACTCCGCGGTCTTCTCCGCGCGCAGCTTGTGATCGATGATGATGGCCTGCTTGTTCCACTGGTCGGCCGAGGTGAACACTCCCGGCAGCTTGGCGACGGCGGGATCGAGCTTCGCATCGAGGACCACCGGGCTGCCCTTCTTGAACTTGGCGACCTCGGCTTGCACCTGCGGGTCGAGCGCGACGTTGATGAACTTGTAGGCGAGCTCCGCCTTCTTGGAGCCTTTCATGATGGCGACGGTGTCGATGCCGAGCACGGCGCCTTCCTTCGGGATCACGAGCTCGATGGGAACGCCCTCGCCGGCCATATAGTGCGCGTTCATCGACAAGATCACCTGGACGGGCGTCTCGCCGTTGGCGATGAGCTGCTGGCTGTTGGCGTCGTTGGTGTAGAACGCCTTGAAACTCGGCTTCAGCTGCTTGAGCTTGGCTTGCCCTTTTTCCCAGCTGGCAGCATCGCCGCCCGAGAGCATCGCGGCGACGACGACGAGATGACTGGGATCGAAGTCCGGGGCGGCGAGCTTGCCTTTGACCTCGGGTCTCCAGAGATCCGCCCAGCTCTCGAACGGCACGCCTTTGATGAGGTCGGGCCGGTAGCCGATGGTGTAGACATAGGCCCAGGTGCCGATGTGATAGGGACTGATCTTGGCCTGGGCGACCAAATTCTTGGCGTTCGGGACCTTGGCGAGATCGAGCTGCTCGTAGAGACCATCGTTGGCGTAGAGCCAGCCGACGTGCGACGTCGTGAACGTGATGTCGCTCTCGGGATTACCCTTGGCCAGCTTCTCTTTGTTGAGCCGATCGATCGTGCCGCCCGTGATGTACTCGACCGGCACGCCCGTGGCGGCGGTAAATTTCTTGCCGATGAGATTGTCGACCATGTCACGCCAGCTGCCGCCCCACACGCTGACGACGAGCTTGTCCTGAGCGCTAGCCTGCGTCGGCGCCAAGAATGCCGCCAAGACTAGAGCCAACGCAGCGAGTGCCATACAGATCCGTTTCATGCTCCTGCCTTTCCCGTTTGCTCGACCATACGTTTGACGCCACGCGAATTTGCAAAAGCGTCGAGCAACACCCGTGGATGTCCGGCGCGTCATTATTCGTTCAGAGCGCGGAGCTTGTCCAGCGTCGCGGGGCCGCCGGCATCGCATACGCTTGCCGAAAAGCCCGCGAGAGGCTTGGTTCACGCTTGAGCTTGAGGGTAGATTGCTCCCGCAACGGGAGTGCATCGCGATGGGATCGCGCCTGGAGCGTAGCAACCGAGCGAAACAGAAGTCGGCCGGGAATGTCGCCGCGGCCTATCTCGCCTTATTGGCCGATCGTGGGGTCGATTATTTGTTCGGCAATGCCGGGACCGATTTTGCGCCGCTGATCGAGGCCTATGCGCAGGCGGCGCAGACCGGCGTCGCAGTTCCGCGGCCAATCCTCGCGACGCACGAGAACCTCGCCGTCGCGATGGCGCACGGCTACGGCATGGTGTCCCGGCGGATACCGGCGGTGATGGTGCATGTCAGCGTCGGCACCGCGAACATGGTCTGCGCGGCGTTGAACGCGGCGCGCGAGAACGTTGCGATTCTTCTCACCGCGGGCAGGTCTCCGCTGACCGAGACGGGCTTGTTGGGGTCGCGCGACGGCTACATCCATTGGGCGCAGGAAATGTACGATCAGGCGGGCATGATCCGCGAAATCGTCAAATGGGATTACGAATTGCGCAACGCCGAGCAGCTGACCACGGTGGTCGACCGCGCGCTGGCGATCGCGGCAACGGAGCCGCGCGGCCCCGTCTACCTGTCTTTGCCACGCGAGGTCATCGCGGCGCCGCTTTCCGATCTCGAGCATCCCTCGCCGTCCCGGCTGAGCGCGGCGGCGCCCCCGGCGCCGGACGCCAACGCGATTGCCGCGGCCGCGCGCATGCTCGCGCAGGCCACGCGGCCGCTGATCGTGACGGCGAACGCCGGCAGGGACGCGGCGGTGTTCGCGGCGCTGACGCAGTTCATCGAGCGTTTTGCCATACCGGTCGTGCAGCATCGCCCGCGGTATCTCTCGCTGCCGTCATCCCATCCCATGAATCTCGGTTTCGACCCGGCGCGACTGGTGCAAAACGCGGATGCGATTCTCGTGCTCGAGAGCGACGTCCCCTGGATTCCAAGCCGGACCACGCCTCGGCCGGACTGCAAGGTCATCCAATGCGGACTCGATCCCTTGTTCGCGCGCTACCCGATCCGCAGCTTTCCCTGCGACGTCGCAATCACCGGGAGCAGCGTTGCGACCCTAGCCGCGTTGACCGCGGCGCTCGCGGACGCCCTCGACGCCGAATCGATCGCGCTGCGGCGGCGCTGGATCAAGGACGAGCGCAAGGCGCTGACGGGTGCCTGGAAGGCCGCGCGCGATGCCGCCGCCCGTAAGGCCCTGCTCGATCCTGCCTGGGTGAGCCACTGCATCGACCGCGCCAAGGATCCGCACTGCATCGTCGTCAATGAGTACACGCTGTTCCTCGAGCATTGCGCCTTCGAGTTTCCGGATCTCTATTTCGGATCGAGTTCCGCGTCGGGTCTCGGTTGGGGCGCCGGCGCCGCGCTCGGCGCCAAGCTTGCGCGCCCGCAGAGCCCAGTGATGGCCGTTCTCGGCGACGGCGCCTACATGTTCTGCAATCCCGCCGCCGTCCATCACGCCTCGGCCTTACACGAGCTGCCGGTTCTCTTCGTCGTCATGAACAACGGGATGTGGGGAGCGGTCGAGCGCAGCACGCTTGCCATGTATCCCGACGGCTTGGCGGCGAGGAGCAACGAACCGCCCTTTGTTGCGCTGAAAAAACTCCCCGCATTCGAGACGATCTGCGAGGCGGCGGGCGGCTATGGCGAACGCGTGGAAGATCCGGCGGCGCTTCCCGGCGCATTGCAACGCGCCATGTCGGTCGTACGGGAGGAAGGACGGCAGGCGCTGTTGAACGTCATCTGCGGACCCGGCGGAACGGCGTGAGCGACCCGCGCGCGATGTAAAGATAGGCACGAGGCGATCCGAAGTACTGTCAATCGGCGAGCCCGAAGCCCGTGAGCGCGCCAGCTCGTTGGGAGATCATCGACGATCCCGCGCCTCGCGCTCTCACGCGCGAGGTCGCGGAGGTCGGCGTGCCCTGAGGCTTGCTAATACAACCCGCCGGTGCCGGTCCGTATCGCGCGATCTGCCTCGGGCGAGACGCCGGGCTGGCGGCCGTCGGCATCGCTCACGCCGATGACCGAATAGTTGTCGGGCGGCGCGGTGCCGGGCTTGAAGGCTTCCAGGATCACGCGCTGATCGCCGGGCCCCGCCCGCATGCCGCTCTTGGGATCGATGCGGATGAGCTTGATGCCGGCCGGCACGCGGAACGGCACCGCCGGCTTGTCGGCGAGCGCGACCTTCATGAAATCGCGCACGATCGGCGCCGCCAGCACGCCGCCGGTCGCGCCGCGGCCGAGATGGCGCGGCTTGTCGTAGCCGAGATAGACGCCGACCACGAGATCGGGCGAGAAGCCGATGAACCAGGCGTCCTTCTCGTCGTTGGTGGTGCCGGTCTTGCCGGCGATCGGCTTGCCGACCTCCTTGACCACGGTCGCGGTGCCGCGCTGCACGACGCCTTCCATAATCGAAGTGATCTGGTAGGCGGTCATCGGATCGAGCACGCGCTCGCGTTTGTCGATCAATGTCGGCTCGTTCTGGTTCGCCCACTTGTCGGCGTCGCAGCCGCGGCATTCGCGCGAGTCGTGCTTGTAGATGGTGTGGCCGTAGCGGTCCTGGATGCGGTCGATCAGCGTCGGCTGGATCTTCCTGCCGCCGTTGTCGAACATGGCATAAGCACCGACCATGCGAAGCAGCGTCGTTTCGCCCGCGCCGAGCGCGAACGAAAGGTAGGGCGGCAAGTTGTCGTAGACGCCGAAGCGCTTGGCGTATTCACCGATCAGCGGCATGCCGATGTCCTGGGCGAGGCGCACCGTCATCACGTTGCGCGACTGCTCGATGCCGAAACGCAGCGTCGAGGGGCCGTAATATTTGCGGGTATAGTTTTCCGGCGCCCAGATGCCGCTGCCGGTGTCGATCTCGATCGGCGCGTCGAGGACGACGGTCGAAGGCGTATAGCCGTTGTCGAGGGCGGCGGCGTAGACGAATGGCTTGAAGGACGAGCCCGGCTGGCGCAGCGCCTGGGTTGCGCGGTTGAACTGACTCTGGTCGTAGGAGAAGCCGCCGGCCATCGCCAGCACCCGCCCGGTCTGCGGATCCATCGCGACGATGGCGCCGGAGACTTCGGGC
>JBKOXY010000338.1:0-6699 GCA_046725125.1 Pseudomonadota bacterium
CCTACCGCTGCCGCACGTTCTCGGTCGCCACCAACAAGTGCCCGATCCTGCCGTATCGCGGGGTGGCGCGCACCGGCGTCTGTTTCGCCCTCGAGCTGGTGCTCGACGCGGTCGCGCGCGAGGCCGGTATCGAGCCGCACGAAGTGCGTAGAAGAAATCTCGTGCAGCCCGAGCAGATGCCGTTCGACAATATCACCAACAAACACTTCGACAGCGGTGACTATCCGGAATCGCTGCGCCGCGCCGTGGCGGCGATCGATATCGCGGCGATCAGAGATCGTCAGAAACGCGGGGAGTCGGACGGACGGTTGGTCGGCGTCGGTCTTGCGACCTATTGCGAGCAGGCCGCGCACGGCACGTCGGTGTATTACGGCTGGGGGATTCCGATGGTGCCCGGCTACGAACAGGCAACCGCGCGCCTGACGCCCGATGGCGGCCTCGAGTTGCGCGTCGGCGTGCACTCGCACGGACAGGGGCTCGAAACGACGCTGGCCCAAGTCGCCCACGAAATTCTCGGGATCGACATCGCCAAGATCAGAACCGTGCTCGGCGACACCGCCCTGACGCCCTATTCGACCGGCACCTGGGGCTCGCGCTCCATGGTGATGGCCGGCGGCGCGGTGGCGACGGCCTGCCGGGAAATCGCCAAGCGCGCCGCGACCATCGCGGGACGGCTCCTGCAGGCCGATCCAGCGCAGGTCTTCATCCGTGGCGGTCAGGCCGTCGGCCCGCACGGGGCGGTCAGTTTGGTGGAGATCGCGCGCGCCTGGTACCTGCGGCCGCAAGACCTCCCGGGTGACGTCGATCCCGGCGGCCTCGAGGCCACGATCGGTTACAAACCGACGCGCGACAGCGGAACCTTCAGCTATGCCACCCATGCCGCCTTGGTGGCGGTCGATCCCGAAATCGGAGACGTGGAAATCCTGGGCTACGTCATCGTCGAGGACGGCGGCAAACTGGTGAATCCCATGATCGTGGACGGACAAATTCATGGTGGCTTCGCGCAAGGCGTGGGCACGGCACTTTATGAGGAGATGCCGTTCGATCGCTCGGGACAGCCGCTCGCCTCCACGCTGGCGGACTATCTCCTGCCGGGATCGACCGAAGTGCCCGCCCTGATGGTTGATCATATGGAGACGCTCGCGCCCTACACGGAATTCGGGGTCAAGGGCATCGGCGAAGGCGGCGCCATCGCGCCGCCCGCGGCCATCGCCAATGCGGTGAACGATGCGCTGCGGCCGCTTGGCGCCGAGTTGCTGGTGTCGCCGATCACGCCGCAACGCATCGTCAGCGCCATCGCGGAGCGGCGCTGATCGTGAAAATTCTGCTTGCGCGATTGCGCCGGAGGAGCGCCGCGACCCAAGGGTCAAATTCATCGCCAGCGGCTTGGTGGTCGAGCGGCGGCGACGTCGGTGGACGCGGATTGACTGAGGTGAAATCGCCGCTTAATGACGCTCTGCGACGAACTTTTCGGGGATGTCAAATGAGTGCGAGTATCGGCCAGACGCTTGTGCAAAAGATCGACGACAACCGTGAAAGAGCGGTCGCTTTTCTGCAGCAGATGATTGCCATCCCCAGCGTCACCGGGGATGAAGCGAAGATCCAGAAGTTTCTCGCCGATTACATGACGAAGATCGGCCTCGATGTCGACACGTGGGAAACGGATTGGGAAGCGCTGAAGAAACATCCCGCCTACCGACCCGTGGACAGAGGCTATGAAGGACGCCCGAACATCGTCGCAACGTTGAAGGGCTCGGGCGGGGGACGCTCATTGCTCTTGAACGGGCATACCGATGTCATCCCGGTTGGCGGTGGCGAAGGCTGGAGCGACGACCCTTGGTCCGCCACCATCAAGAACGGCCGCATCTATGGCCGGGGTTCCGCCGACATGAAGAGCGGTGTTGCCAGCCACATCATGGCGGTGGAATCCCTGCTGGCCGCCGGCCTCAAGCCCAAGGGCGACGTTTACATCAATGTCGTCGTCGATGAAGAGGTCAGCGGCCACGGCACGCTGGATACGGTGATCCGCGGTTACAAGGCTGACGCCGGCATTTCCGGCGAGACCAGCGACTTGGCGGTTCAACCTGCATGCATCGGCCGGATCTGGTTCGAGATCGAAATCCACGGCAAACCCGCCGGAATTCAAAAGCGCTACGAGGGCATCAGCGGAATTGAGCTCGGCAACAAGATCACGAAGGCGGTCGCAGATCTGGAGGCAAAGCGGGTCGCGACGGTCACCCACCCGCTCTATCCCAACGCCCTCGATACGCTTCCTTGCATTATCGGCAGCTTCTCGGCCGGCAATTATCCGAGTGCATTCCCCGCCAACTGCCTGCTGAAGGGGAGCATCGGCACGGTTCCGGGAGAGGACCACGAAGGCGTGAAGCAGAGCCTCGTGCAGCAGGTGGCACGCGCGGCAGCCGAGGATCCTTGGATGAAGCTAAACCCTCCGAAGGTGCGCTTCGTGGGGTATGACGCGCAGGCGTCCGAAATCCCGAAGGATCACCCGATCGTTGAAACCGTGTGCAGGAACTACAAGGAGGTGACCGGCCGCGAGCCCGAGATCAGCGGCCGTCAGGGCGCCGCGGATACGCGTTTCCTCAACCGCTATGCCGATACTCCAACCGTGATCTTCGGGCCGGGGTCGACTGCGGTGATGCATGCCGACGACGAGTACGTTTCCATCGACGACTATCTGACCGCGATCAAGGTTGTGGCGCTCAGCATCTGCGACTGGTGCGGCGTCGATCGTCGGTGAATCGGACGCGGCGCCCGCAGATGAGACGCGTGGCACTCGCCGAGAAAATCTGCCGCGCGGGGAGCGACAAGCGCGCATTCTAGGAGAGGTTGTTGCAAGCACGGCCCACCATTGCGGTTATAGGAGGAACCGGAGACCTCGGTTCGGCGCTTGCAAGACGCTGGGCGGCGGCCGGTTACCCGATCGTGCTGGGGTCGCGATCCAAGCAGAAAGCCGAGGCCGCCGCTCGCGAAATGAACGCCAATCATGGTTCTGCCGTGCGCGGTGAAGACAATCGCACGGCAGCGGCGGCAGCCGACATCGTCGTCCTCGCAGTCCCGTACGCGAGCCATGACGCCATCCTGAACGAGATCAAGCCCGCGGTGACGGGCAAGATCGTGGTCGACGCCGTCGTGCCCCTCGTCCCCCCGAAAGTCTCTGTCGTGAAGCTTCCACCCGACGGGTCGGCCGCCCTGAGCGCGCAGCGGCTGCTCGCCGGCGCAGCTCGCGTCCAGTCCGCGTTCCACAATGTCAGCGCATCCAAGCTCAAATCCGGCGGGATCATCGATTGTGACGTGCTCGTGTTCGGGGACGACAAAGAGGCGCGCGCGATCGTGATCGAACTGGCGAATGCGGCGGGCACGCGGGGTATCGACGGCGGGCCGCTCGCCAATTCCGCCGCCGCCGAGGCATTGACCTCGGTCCTCATCGGTATCAATCGGCGGTATAAGGTGGAGGGCGCCGGCATTCGCATCACCGGAATACCAACATCGCAGCGCTCGTGATCCCGGATGAAAGAAGAGATCGTCGCATGCACGTCGCTTCGTCACGCTCCACATTGCCGCGCGGCTGCAATCCGATACCTCGAGCCACGATCCATCGTGCCAGTTCCTTGAAAGCTTGAGCGAAGCAGCCCACGATGTTGTCCGACGATCTCATCCACGGCCGCAATCTCACCCGCGAGGAAGCGCTCGCGCTTGTGGACTGCGACCTTGCCTCGCTCATGTGCGCGGCCGCCCGCCGGCGCGACGCCGCCCACGGCTCCATCGTCTCGTATTCCCGCAAGATTTTTATTCCGCTGACGAAGCTTTGCCGCGACGTTTGCCACTACTGCACGTTTGCTCATCCGCCGCGCAAGGGTGAGCGGGCGTATCTGTCCCTCGACGAAGCGCTTGCCATCGCGCGGGCGGGTCATGCCGCAGGCTGCAAGGAGGCATTGTTCACGCTCGGCGACCAGCCGGAGCTGCGCTACCGAACCGCCGCCGATGAGCTAGCCCGCCTCGGACATCGCACGACCTTGTCGTATCTCGCGCAGGCCGCGCGCGCGGTCCACGAGCAAACAGGATTGTTTCCACACCTTAATCCTGGCCATTTGACGCCCTCCGATGTGGCCGCTTTGCGCGTCGTCTCGCTCTCCCAGGGGCTCATGCTCGAGTCTGCATCGGAGCGGCTGTGCGAGCGCGGCGGTCCCCATTATGGCTCGCCCGATAAGCACCCGCAGGCGCGGCTGGCGAGCATCCGAGCGGCCGGCGAACAGCGCGTGCCGTTCACCTCGGGCATTCTGATCGGCATCGGTGAAACGCGCGAAGAGCGGATCGACTCGCTTCTTGCGCTACGCGCGCTCAACGACGCTTATGGGCACATACAGGAAATCATCATTCAGAATTTCCGGCCGAAGCCCGCAACTCGGATGGAACATTGGCCTGCGCCAAGCCTCGCGGACTACTTGTGGACGATTGCGATCGCGCGATTGTTGTTTGCGCCGTCGATGAATATCCAAGCTCCGCCCAATCTCAATCCGGACGCGCTGCCGCGCTTGATCGATGCGGGCATCAACGATTGGGGCGGTGTGTCACCGGTCACGCCGGATCACGTCAATCCGGAGGCGCCGTGGCCGCATCTGGACACGCTCGAGCGCGCCACGAATGCGGCCGGCAAGCAATTGGTCGAACGACTGGCGGTCTATCCGGCTTTCGCCCGCCGGGCGGATACATGGGTCGATCCCGCGCTGCGGACCTCGCTGCTGCGTCGCGTCGACGCCGATGGGTGGCCGCGCACCGACGAATGGTCGCCCGGAGCGCGGGCCGCGCTTCCCGACCATGCCGCTGGCAGCGCCCGTCCGCCGATTGCCGGCGAGGTCTCGGCTATTTTGGCAAGGGCAGGGGCCGGCAACACGCTCGGCGAATCCGACATCGTGCGGCTGTTTCGCTGCCGCGGCGACGAGTTCGCGGCGGTCTGCGCGGCGGCCGACGAGTTGCGGCAGACCACCAATGGTGACGTCATTTCATACGTCGTCACCCGCAATATCAATTACACCAACATCTGTTATTTCAAATGTGGTTTCTGCGCGTTCTCCAAGGGCAAGGTAAGCGACGCGCTACGTGGCCGGCCGTACGATTTCTCGCTCGGCGAGGTCGAGCGGCGCGTGCGCGAGGCGTGGGCGCGCGGCGCCACCGAAGTCTGCATGCAGGGCGGCATCCATCCGAGCTACACCGGCGCCAAATATCTCGACATTTGCCGGGCGGTGAAAGGCGCCGCACCAGGCATCCACATCCACGCGTTTTCGCCGCTCGAAGTGCATCAAGGCGCCGCGACGCTCGGCGTCCCGGTCGAGGATTTCCTGCGCTCACTGCAAGCGACGGGGCTCGGCACGCTGCCGGGCACGGCGGCGGAAATCCTCGACGACGAGGTGCGCGCCGTCCTTTGCCCCGACAAGATCCGCACCAGCCAATGGCTCGAGGTGATGCGCGCGGCGCATCGCAGCGGATTGCGGAGTACCGCGACCATCATGTTCGGTCACGTCGACCGCTACGAGCATTGGGCGCGACACCTTCTGCGCATCCGGCAGCTGCAGGAAGAGACGGGCGGCTTCACCGAGTTCGTGCCGCTGCCGTTCGTGCATATGGAAGCCCCGATCTATCTCAAGGGCCGCTCCCGGCGTGGTCCCACCTTCCGGGAGGCCGTGCTGATGCACGCGATCGCCCGCCTCGCGCTGCACCCGCTGATCACCAACGTTCAGACCTCCTGGGTGAAGATGGGCCGCGAGGGCGCGAAAACATGTCTGCGCAGCGGCGCCAACGATCTCGGCGGCACGTTGATGGACGAGACCATCACCCGATCGGCCGGCGCGAGCCACGGACGGGAGATGACCCCGGTTGAGATGGAGCGCATCATTCGCTCGCTCGACCGCGTCCCGCGCCAACGCGATACGCTTTACCGTACCGCCCCGCAGGAGCGTTACCGCGCGTCCTTCAGCGCGGTGCGCAGCTCCCGGCACCTCGCCGTTGCAGCCCATCATTGAGCGCAATCGAGGCTCGTGACGCCAAATTCTATTGTTCCAACATTGATACCAATTTATGATGCCGGGTGGATTGTCTGCCGAGTACAACGACGCGGTTTGCCGAGCGGCTGCAATCGATCGAGAGGAGCCGCATCGGGTCCATGACGGAACCATTCCTCATCCGGCCGGACATTGTTGACGGCGAGCGCCGCCGAGCGGCGGTCGAAAGCCTGCGCGCCGCGCAGGTGACCTTGCCCAGCTGGAGCGAACTGGCCGATCCGGCCCGCATCCCGGCGGCAATCGGAAGCAGTCTCAAATCGGTCGGCCCGGACGAGCCCAATGCGAAAAACCTCTGGCGTGTTCACTGGTTCAACGACGCGGATCGCCGCGATCGAGCGCCTGTGCCCGGCCATGTCGTGCTGCCGGAGGCGCTGACCGGCGTGAAGGCGCCGATCGTCGTCCTCTTGGGACGGCGCTTCCCTTTGATCGGCGCGCACAAGGTGCTCGCCGCCTATGCGTGTCTGGTGCCCCGCCTCCTGACCGGCCAGTTCGAGCCGACCCATGACCGGGCGGTGTGGCCGTCCACCGGAAATTATTGCCGCGGCGGCATTGCCATATCGCGCATTCTGGGTTGCCGCGGCGTGGCCGTGCTGCCCACCGGCATGAGCCGGGAGCGCTTCGA
>JBKOXY010000494.1:0-2262 GCA_046725125.1 Pseudomonadota bacterium
GAGCACGTTCGACCAGAAGAAGAACGCGCTCGCCGCGGCCAGCGAGAGGTCGAAACGCTCGAACAGCCAGAGCGCCATGAGCGATTGGACGGTGAAGCCGCCCGCAAACGCATCCAGGCTGAACAGCGCGGCGAGCTTGTAGACGGTTCGGCGGGAGGGGCCCAGAGCGGTGGCGCGCGGCGCCGTTTCCTTAACCTCGGCGCGCGGGAGGCGCGAATAGAATAGGGCTCCGATGAGCCCGAGCGCGGCATAGACGTAGAACATCGCCTGCAGGGCGCCGATCTTGCCCATGCCAAGGGACACCAACAGGTCGGGCACGCCGGCTGCGAGCGCGCCGGCGGCGATCGACAACGCGCCGATCAGGCTATAGCGCGCGAAAACGCGGGTGCGATCCTGATCCGATGCCCGGTGCGCGAGCGCGGCTTGCTCGAGCGGCACGTGCACGCCGATGTCCCCGGTCGTGGGGTTCATCGTGCCGATAAAGGCAATCGCCGCGATGAAGACGAGATGCTGGAAGCTCGGGATCGCGATCCCGGTCACCACCATCAAGGCCGCACAGGCGAGCAGCAGCGTGCGCAAGTCGTAGCGCGGAGCAAGGAATCCAACTACCAAGGTGGTGGCGGCCGAGCCGAGCAGCGCAGCGGTCGCCACCAGGCCGATTTGAAACGGACCGAACCCGATCTCGAGCAAATAGGCCGGCAGGATGATGGCGGCGAATCCGTCGCCGAACCCGCGCGCGGCGCGCGCGGCGTAGAGAGAGACGACGTCCGCCCGTGCGGCCACGCCCAAGCGTTCGAGCAGCGCCGTGGCACGGTTGAAGTCCGACTGCGCCATCGATCAATCTACCGGCGTCACGCTGAAGTCGTCGAAGTACATGTGGCTGTCGGCCTTGGACCACAGGCCGATGCGCCCTGCCACTGGCTCGGGCAGGACATGCTCCAAGTAGAGTTTGCCGTCGAGATAGGCCGCGACCTTGGGCCCGGCAATGCGGACCTTGAGGTCGTGCCACTGGCGCGTTGGGGTCGGCGTATTGCGAATCCATTTCACCGAGGACCGCTTGCCTTTCTCGAATTTCCACAAGACGAGATTGTTTTCCAAAGGATTTGCGCGGACGGTGAGATAGTCGCCGTTCGGCTTGAGGTTGAACAAGATTCCGGCGCCCTGATCGATGCGGCCGGAAATGCCTTCGAAGCGCACGGAGATCTCGCCATCGCGGAAGTCCGGAACGTCCTTGGCGACGACATAGGGGAAATACGCATAGGCCTGAACCCGGTCGAGGAATTCGGCATAGCGGTCGCCGTAAAGCGCGCGCGCCTTGTCCGCGATGCCGGCGGCGGTCTGTCCCTCTTTCCACTGCCGGCCATCGACGACCAGCACTTTGTTGTTGCCGTCGCTTTCGATGCGCCAGACGCCGACGACGCTCACGAACGATTTCGGCTCGCCACCGACGGTCTCGTCCGAAAAATCGACCTTCAGGGGTTGGGCAGCGCCGGCGTATGTCAGCAGTGCCGCGAGGCCGACGCAGGCGGCGGCGATGGTGATGGTGCGCTTGTTCGTTGTCATGGTTGACCTCCGTCTTCGATGAGTTGGGCGGCGATTGGCGGCGGGCGGCGGCTCAACCACCATGCGATGACGATCAGGAGCGGAAGGCCGCCGAGGAACCAGGCGAGGGTGGGCGATGCGTTGGCGAGCAATGGGTAGCCGGGATACTCCTCGCCGGCGACCGGCGTCGGAGTTGGCCGTCCCGCCAGCGCGTAGATGAGCGGAAGGATTTCGCGATGGCTGGTCGAGCGGCTCTTGTCCGAGCGGCCGCCATAGGAATACTCGATCTCGCCGTAAGCTTCCTCGCTCGTGCTGCCGACGACGCTTTGGCCCGCCGTGGCGAGCCGGATGGTGACGCGGGGCATGACCCGTTCGAGCTTGAGGAGAATGTTGCGCCGCAGATCGACGTAGCGCGGGTCTTCCGCAGCGAGATGAACCGTGATGATCAGCGGCTCGCGCAGGTCGGCGAGCGCGCGCTGATCGGCGGCGGGAAAGGAGTTGCGCCGGTCCTCGGTGAGATCGACCGATAGGCCGACCTGCGTGGCCGAGGCGACGACGGCGGCAGCGAGGGCCACGCACACCGCCGACCGAACGAGCTTGGCGCGCAAGGGCACACCGGGATGCAGCCACACCGCCGCAAGCGCGGCGAAGCCGCAGATCGCCGCGACGATGCCCAGCAAGAGACCCGCCGACAGAAGTCCCTGCTCGAAGTCGCGCAGC
>JBKOXY010000081.1:0-2383 GCA_046725125.1 Pseudomonadota bacterium
GATGTTGTCGCCGACGAAGAACTGATCATCGATTGGAAAGCCGGCTGAATCCTGTGGCTCCTGCAAAGGGAAGGGGCGCAGGACCGGAATTCCCGTTCGATGCGCCAACTCGTGCAGCGAATAGAGGAAGGGAATGAGGCGATAGCGCAGATTCAGGAACAACCGTGCTGCGCTTTCGATCGCTTCGCCGTGGGAGTAGGGTTCGTGATCGTCTTTACCGTGCGACCACATGAAGGGATAGAAAGTTGCCGCCCCGAACCAGCGCGCATACAGGGTGTCGGATGACTTTCCGTCCCAGCCGCCGATGTCCTGTCCGACGTTAGAAAAGCCAGAAAACGTCAAGTTCAGCATGGCACGGGTATGCGCGCGGAAATTGGCATAGGTTGGAACCGAATCTCCAGTTGTGGTCCAGCCAAGCCGCTGGCTTCCCGCAAACCCGGGCCGCACCATACCGGTGCTGCGTCCGCCGACGCGGTCCAGCACGCCGTTCACGACCGCGAGCGGATAAACCAGCCCGAACAGGTTTCGCGTCTCCGCTACCGACATGCCGATGCTGGGCCAGAACTTCTGATCCGCGTTTCGGACGTGGTCCATCTCCCCAAAGTCGACCATGCCGAGGATCGCGCCATTTTTGAGCGCGTCGCTCCACTTGACTGCAAAGACATGGTCCACCGCACGCGCCGAGAAATAATCTAGATACGCCACTGAGCTCTTGTCCTCCTCGTTCTCGACGTTCGTATCTCGACCGATCGCCGGGCGATTGTTTCGATCGACCATTAGAAAGCCGCGCCCAGCAAGGTCGTTGAGCAAGCGAGAGTCGTCATTGCCGTGCCAAGTCCCGAACATCGGCATTCCAAATCCGACCGTCAGCCTGCCCCGATAACGCTCCCACAGCGCGTCGATGAAGGTTTTGCTGATGGCCTCCTGGTCGAAGGCATCGTAGTAGATGACGTCGAATGGCAGCTTGCGCTGCCGCATCTGCTGCGCGACCTCCAAGCCTTCTCGACCTCGATACGTGGCCTTGCCCTGGTGGTAGCCGAATGCCCAGAGCGGCAGCATGGCCGGACGGCCAGTGAGCTGGGTGAATTGCGAGAGGATTTCTTTCATGGCACCGACGAATAGGTAGAAATCCATCTCTCCGCCGCTCGCCTTGAGCTGCGACCGGTTCTTGGCCGACGCGCCGACATCGAACATTGAAGGCCGGTAGTTGTGGAAGAAGAGACCGTAGCCGGCGCTACTCATGTAGAAGGGCACGCTCTTGTAGCTCTGATTGGACTCGCTCGCGAAGGCGTCGCGGTTGACGATGTCGATCTTCCGCCCGCGCTGGTCCAAGGCCGCGCGCTTGTCACCAAACCCATAGATGCGTTCAGCATTTTGCAACTCAATGCTTGCGACTCGTTGGCTGCCGTCAATCTCCCAGTTCTCAATCAAGAGCTTATCGGGTGTCCGCAGCTCCAGCGAAAGGACCTGATCCTCCAGGGTTAGATTCAAGATCGCCGCAGACGTGCTAAACGTCACTCTGTCCGGCTGCACGTCGAGCTGCACGTCTACGGGTGAGTAGGACAAATCCGATCTGGTAGTCACATACTCCGGAAGATTCGAGGTCGCGGGCTCCAGCGGGAGGATGCGCACGCGCAATGTCGTCGGCGACAGAAACGTCACTAGCGCCTCCGCCGACTCGGCGCGGGTAATCCTGAATGAGCGACTGTCTTCCCGAGTGACAGTCATGCGATCCGTGCTCTCGCCGCGCTGGGCGGCGGCCGGAGCCGCCTGCGGGCCGGATAGCAGGACGCCCGCGGCAGCCGCAAGGTAGCAGCCAATTCGCGATAGCAGGTTCGACTGTCGCACTGACCGTTCCTTGTGATTGACGCATTACCGGGCGCGCCGGGTGCCGATGGGCGCGTGCTGACTTGCGCGCAGAGGGAAGCATCGCAGGTCGTACCTGAGAGTGGCGGAATAAGGATATTTTGAGGCCTGACGACGTCATTTTGCCGCATGAACACGATCCCGCGGGTCGTTGTGCCGATCGCATGCCGCACTTGCCGTAGATTGGCTCTCCCTCTCGGAAACTCGCGCTCGAATATATTAACGGTGTAGCCCAGCCAAGATGGGCACGACACTCATCTCGCGAATGAGCAACTGTTCCTGCTGCTGGCCGACGAGATCATCGAATAAACCATCGCAGCGACCAGGCGTCGTTGCTGCAGTGCATGAGTCCGGAATTGGCAGTGCGCCCCGAGGTCCGCCGGGGTAGTGGGCACGGCACGTCGGAAGGGTGATCCGAGTAATCGGGGAAGACCCGTTCGGTGCGAGGGTAGCGGCCTCAACGTCGCTGGAAGGCGGCGGCATGGGCGGGAGTCGGACGGGGTCATACGACCGTTGA
>JBKOXY010000461.1:0-5667 GCA_046725125.1 Pseudomonadota bacterium
CCGCTCACGGTTTCACCGAACGCGACGGCGCAGTCGCCCGTGAAGATGGGATTCGGGGTCGGCACCGTGGTCACCGTCGACAACGCGCTCAAGATGCTGATGGTGAAGTCGGCAAACGACATGGCGGTCGTGCTGGCGGAAGGCGTCGCCGGCTCGATCGAAAACTTCGCCGACGAGATGAACGCCAACGCGCGCCGCCTCGGCATGATCCAATCGAGCTTCGTCAATCCGAACGGCCTGCCCGCCGACGACCAGATTTCGTCCGCCCGCGACCTCGCCATCCTGGCGCGCGCCCTGATCCGCGAACTGCCGGAATACGATTACTACTGGCACCTTCCGGGTATTCGCATGGGGAAGATGGTGCGGTGGAATTACAATACGCTGATCGGCCGCTATCCCGGCGCCGACGGCATGAAGACCGGCTTCATCTGTGCCTCCGGCTTCAATCTCGTCGCCTCCGCGACGCGCAACGGCCGGCGGCTGATCGCCGTGGTGCTGGGCGCTCCCTCCTCCGCGGCGCGCGCCTTGAAGGCGGCGCAGCTGCTCGAGCGCGGCTTCAACAGCAGCAGCGGGGTGTCCTGGCTGATGCCGCCCTTCAGCACCGTCGAATCGGTGCAACCGATCGCCGCCGCACCGCCCAACCTGCGCGACGAAATGTGCGGGGGTCACCGCAAGCGACCGGCCTCCGAGGATGAGGACGATCTTGCCATCGCCAATTCCAATCCGGAGACGCCCTACGCGGTCTTCCTTGCCAGCCTGCGCCCGGCGAAAGCCAAGGGCGTTGCGCCGCAAGAGGTCAAGATGGGCGAGCCGGTGCTCGTTTATACCGGCACCAAGCCGCCGGCGCCTGGATCACAGGCGTCGACCGAGTCGAAGCCGGAAAAGAAGAAGACCGCCGTGATCAAGCCGGCGGCGGCCAAGGACAAGGATGGCGGAACGGCGACGAGCGCTGCCACCTCCCATGCCGCGCCGAAGCCAAAGCCCAAGTCATCGGCGGCCAAGGATGGTCCCAAGGATGGCGCCAAAGACGGCACTAAGGACGGCGCGTCGACAGCCGCCGCATCGTCCGGCGATGCGGCCGCGCCGAAGCCAAAGCCCAAGGTGCGCAAGGACGCTGCCAAGGATGGTGCGGCCGCGTCGGCCGCCGCCTCCGATGACGCCGGCGCGCCGAAGCCAAAGCCCAAGAAGCCGGCGCCGAAGCCCCCGCCGATGGTCGTCACCCCGGCGGCCGACCAGAGCTCGCAGGTGAAATGACCGCCGCGCCGCGCTCGCTAGGCCCGGCCGAACCCATCCCCCTGACGGTGCTCACCGGCTTCCTCGGCGCCGGCAAGACCTCGCTGCTCAACCGCCTCGTGAGCGACCCCGCGCTCGCCGAAACCGCCGTGATCATCAACGAGTTCGGCGAGATCGGCCTCGACCATCTGCTGGTCAAGCCGATCCGCGACGGCGTGGTGCTGCTGCAGAGCGGCTGCCTGTGCTGCACCTTGCGCGGCGACCTCGTCGACGCACTCGAAGGGCTGCTGCGCGACCTCGACAACGGCCGCGCGGTCTTTCGCCGCGTCATCCTGGAGACCACGGGTCTCGCCGATCCCGCGCCTGTGCTGCAGACCGCGATGGCGCATCCCTATCTCGTGATGCGCTACCGCCTCGACGGAGTGATCACCGTGGTTGACGCGGTGAACGGGGCGGCAACTCTCGATGAGCACATGGAGTCGGTGAAGCAGGTCGCGGTCGCCGATCGGATCGTGCTCACCAAGACCGATCTCCTCACCACGGCGGAAGACCGGCGCGGCCGCGAGGCCCTCGCCGCTCGCCTGCGCATGCTCAATCCGGCCGCGCCCATCCTCGATGCCGCGGTGAACGAGGCAACGCCCGAGCGTCTGCTCGCCTGCGGTTTGTTCGATCCCGGAAGCAAGCATCCCGACGTCAAGCGCTGGCTCGCGGCCGAGGCCTATGCCGACGCGGAGCATCGCCATCACCACGACGTGAACTGCCACGACGACCGCGTGCGCGCGGTCTCGCTCGTGAGCGAAGCCGCGATCCCCGCCGCCATGTTCGACATGTTCCTCGACTTGCTGCGCTCGCTGCACGGCCCGAACCTGCTGCGCCTCAAGGGCATCGTGAAGATTGCGGAGACGCCGGCGAGCCCCATTGTCGTTCACGGCGTGCAACACGTCTTCCATCCGGTGGTGCAGCTGCCGAGTTGGCCCGATGGCGATGCGCGCACCCGCATCGTCGTGATCACTCGCGATCTCGATCCGGCCGCCGTGCGCGCGCTGTTCGACGCTTTCCTCGGCGCCCTAGCGCCCGACCGGCCCGATCGCGCGGCGCTCGTGGACAACCCGCTCGTGCCCTTCGGCGGGCGTGATCGTTAGCAGCCGTTGTATGGGCGCTTTTGCCGCCCTTGCCACCTCCAAGGCAGTGCCCGATGCTCCGCGCGGCGCGAACGGCGAGTCGCAGCACCCGCCGCGAGCACGGGACCAGTCATGGGATTGATCGAGCGGTTGACGGCGGACGTGAGCACGCTCAAGGGCGCCCTGCGCACCCTGCGGATGACGACGCCGATCGCCAAGAATCCGATCCGGGTGTTTCCGCAGGTCGTCCTCGAACTCGCCGACAAGTACGGCGACGCGCCGGCGCTCCTGTCCGACCGCGAGCGCTTTACTTACCGGCAACTTGCCGAGCGCTCCAACCGCTACGCCCGCTGGGCGCTGACGCAAGGCGTTCGCAAGGGCGACACGGTCTGTCTGATGATGCCGGGCCGGCCGGAGTTCCTGGCAGCGTGGATCGGCATCACGCGGGTCGGCGGCGTGGTTGCGCTCGTCAACACCCACCTCACCGGGATGGCGCTGGCCTATTGCATCAATGTGGTGAGCCCAAAACACATCATCGTGGCCGCGGAATTGTTCGAATCATTGCAAGGCGCGCGCGCGCATATCACCAGCGATGCCAAGATGTGGCTTCATGGTGACGCCAACGCCAACTTCCCGCGCATCGATCGCGAGGTTGAGGGCCTTCCCGGCGATGAGCTCGCGGCCGCGGACCGCCCCACGCTCACCATCGAGGATCGCGCGCTTTACATCTATACGTCGGGGACGACCGGCCTGCCGAAGGCCGCAAACATGAATCACTACCGCGTGATGCTCGCGAGCTACGCCTTCGCCGGCGTCATGGACACGCGCGCCAGCGACCGCATGTACGATTGCCTCCCGCTCTATCACACCGCCGGCGGCGTGGTCGCGACCGGTGCGCTTCTGGTCAAAGGCGGGTCGGTGGTGATCCGCGATAAATTTTCCGTGCGCGAGTTCTGGGACGACATCGTGCGCTGGGACTGCACTTGCTTCCAGTATATCGGCGAGCTCTGCCGTTACCTCGTCAACTCGCCGCCGGACCCGAAAGAGCGGGCGCACCACTTGCGCTTGGCCTGCGGCAACGGCTTGCGGCCGGACGTGTGGCCGCAATTCAAGCGGCGCTTCCAAATTCCGCAAATCATCGAGTTTTATGCCGCGACCGAAGGCAACGTCTCGTTGTTCAACTTCGACGGCAAGGAGGGCGCGGTCGGTCGGCTTCCCTGGTGGGTCGCGGCGCGCTTCCCGACCAAGATCGTCCGCTTCGACGCGGAACGCCAACAGCCGGTCCGCGACGAACGCGGCTTCTGCATCGAGTGCGACGTCGACGAGCCCGGCGAGGTCATCGGCAAGATCATGAAGGATGCGTCCAAGCCCGGCCAACGGTTCGAGGGCTATGCCAGCGAGGCCGAGACCGACAGGAAGATCCTGCACGACGTGTTCAAGAAAGGCGACGTCTGGTTCCGCACCGGCGATCTGATGCGCAAGGACAAGAACGGCTACTTCTATTTCGTCGATCGCATCGGCGACACCTTCCGCTGGAAAGGCGAGAACGTCTCGACCACCGAGGTCGAGGAAGTGGTCGGACAATTCGACGGCATTCTGGAGACCAACGTCTACGGCGTTCAAATTCCCGGCCGTGACGGCCGCGCCGGCATGGCCGCGATCGTCGCCAAAGACAACCTCAACTTGACGGCGCTGCGCGACCATCTCGCGCAGCAGCTGCCCGAATATGCGCGGCCGGTGTTCCTGCGCATCCGCAATGACAACGACGTCACCACGACCTTCAAGCAGAAGAAGATCAACCTGCTGAAGGACGGCTTCGATCCGAGCCACACCGTCGATCCGATCTACTTCAACGACCCGCAACGCAAGGCCTTCGTGCGCGTCGACCCGAAGCTCTATGACCGGATCAATACCGGCGAGGTTCGGCTATGACCGCCGGCGCGGGCCGCGGCACCACCGAGGCGATCGGACCGATGGAGGCGCTCGCATTCTGGCGCGCGGCCGGGCCCGACAAGTGGTTCGAGAAAGACGCGGCCTTCGACTCCGAGATCGCGGCGCGCTTTTCTTGCCTCTGGCAGGCCGGCCGCGACGGCAAGCTCGCGCACTGGGGGGAGACGCCGGAGGGTGCGCTCGCGCTCCTCATCGTGCTCGACCAGTTCCCGCGCAACATGTTCCGCGGCGACCGGCGCGCCTATGAGACCGACGGTGTTGCCCGCTCCGTCGCCGATCGCGCCATCGGACGCGGGTTCGACCGGCAGGTCCCGCACTCCGAGCGCCAGTTCTTCTATCTGCCGTTCCAGCACTCGGAAAATCTCGCCGATCAGGAACGCTGCGTGGAGCTCGCGCGCGGCTACGGCGACGATGAGTTCGCGAAGTACGCCGAGCGACATGCCGACATCATCCGCCGCTTCGGGCGGTTCCCGCACCGCAACGCGACGTTGGGCCGCGCCACCAGGCCGCAAGAGCAAGCCTTCCTCGACGCCGGCGGCTTTGCGGGCTGACCGCAGTCCGTAGCAGCGGCGAAGACGCGCGTGCTCGCGATCAATTCTCCATCGCCGCATTGAACGCGCGTCGCGGAGTGAACTACGCTTCGAGACATGCGGCAGAGCTCGATCTATGACGAGGACGTCGGGGATTTTTCACCCCCGTTAGGCACGAATGAAAATCTGACCTGCGATCTCTTGGTCGCGGGGGGCGGCCTTTCCGGGCTCAGCGCGGCGGACGCGGCGATCCGACGCGGGCTCAACGTCGTCGTGGTCGAAAAAGGCGTCTACGGCAAAGAAGCGGCATCCGGTCTCAGCGCGGGCCAATTCCTGACCGGATGGGCAAAGCCCGTCGATGTCATGATCGCGGAGCTCGCCCAACAGGACATGGAAAAGGGCATTTACGGCGTTCAAGCCCAGAAACAGGCGGAGCGGCGGGTGCGGGCATTCCTGCGCCGCACCGTGGAGGGATGCCAGCGGCTCGGAGCGCTTGATCGCGACTACAACCTGCGCGCTTCGGTGCAACACGGCGCGTGCACGGCGGCGATGACCGAGGCCGACATGGCGAGCCTCGAGACCGCTTACCGGTTCATGGAGAAGAGCAATCTGCGGGCGCTGATGCCGCTCGCCGACAAGCGCCGGCCACCGTTCTTCGAGGTCCTGTCGGCAAGACAACTGCAGCGGCGCTATGGCACCGCCGAGGGATTTTACGCCGGCGGCGTGATCGACCGCTTCGGCGGCAGCTTTCGTCCGCGCAAGTTTCTCATTGGATGGGCGCGGGCGCTGCGCAAGCGCGGCGTGCGCTTCTTCCAGCACACCGAGGCGCAAGC